>CAZFDB010000011.1:0-11760 GCA_964517475.1 uncultured Desulfurococcaceae archaeon
TATTACTTGGATCATCAGCTAAGTAAAATTTCGCATAGGAGTATGATAAATTATTTCCTGATAAATCCCTCACTATTATGAGTGGATACGCAACTAATTCCACGGTCTGATTTGCTGTATTGGGTGTGGCAACGACGTTTGATGTGAGAAATTCAACGAAACTAGGTATCGCGGGTAGTGCAACCATTGATATAATGACGAATGATATGAGGAGAGTTCCTGCTCTTTTAAATATGCCTAGTGGTATTGTGTATAGAAGAATTCCTAATGCTAGTAAAACCCCTCCTTTCTGTGTTACTATGATATAGATTATTCTCAGAATGAATAAACTAGTGAAAGCTGTGCTAAGAAAAGATGTTGCTACCGAGATTATCGGCTCAATCAATGCTTTTAATAAAGGGTTTGAGGCTAGCAGTAATAATTTTAACGAAATTAGTTTCTCGGAGATCGTGACAAACTGTGTTATAAACCATGTATCCACATCACTGGGATCCGAACCAATTATACTCTTAATAAAACTAATTAAATGCAGAACAATACTGAAACTAGTTACTAGAACAAAACCTGTTATAGAGTCCTTCATCATGCTATAACCAAGTCTCTTAACTGAGACAAAAGGAAGTGGAGAACCTAATAGAACAGCTCCTAAGACATAATTCAGAAAAGCTAAGTAGTATGATAATTCTAATAAATGACTAATCTCCATAACTTATTCACTAAGACTATTATATATTGAGTTAGGGAGTGGTCTTCTCAGTAATTATATTACTAGGCGGTGGAGGCATCGGCATACCAATCGTATTAACTATGTATACTATAAGAGAGAAAATGGTTCCTCCCATAGCAAGCCAAAACGCGGCCCATACAGCGTCTTCAATTAATGAATGTCCTGTTTTCTTAAGTCTTGTCATTGGTATTGGTGCTCCTCTAAGCACCCATCCCACCATCCATGTGACTAGGAATATTACCCATCCTATCATCATGATCTGTAGCGCGAGATATCTGATGAAATCAATTAATTCCATTCTACGACCCCAAAATATATAGATGTTTATAAAATGTTGATTGAGGGGTTACCGTGATCTCTTCTCGAGCTGTGGTGAAAAACGCATATATCTCCTCTACATCAAGGATCTATGGGAGAAGTATTATTGAGAATAATGCTATGATATTTGATTACGTTGAGATAGGTTTCCCAACGAGAGATACTCTAGAGAATTTCGTGAGAGAGAATATTTCTTTAAGAAAAGATCTTATTGAGTATGGTGAGGGAGCACAAGTAGATCAAGGGGTGATAATAAGATCTCATACAGTAATCTATGAAAAAGTTCATATCCAAGAAAACACTAGAGTAGGACATAATGTTTTGATAAGAGAGAATACGAGGATAGGGAAAAACAGTGTTATAGGAACAGGCACAATTATCGATGGAGAAGTCTTGATTGGTGATAACGTAAGTATTCAATCCGGCGTATATATACCTCCTAAAATAATTATAGGAAACAACGTATTCATAGGACCTAGAGCCGTGTTCACAAATGATAGATATCCTCCGAGTAGAAGATTAATTGAGACTGTAGTTGAAGACAATGTTGTTATAGGAGCTAACTCTACTATAGTTGCCGGGATCAGGATCGGGAGAAATTCCGTAGTAGCAGCGGGTGCTGTCGTTGTGAGAGATGTTCCTGAAAATACTGTAGTCGCGGGTGTACCTGCAAGAGTTATTATGTATAGAGAGGAGTATGATAAGAAGAAATCTTTATATGAGAGAGAATCTCTATCTAGATAGGGTATAATACTTCATGAGAAGAGTGGTTATTAAGCTCAGTGGAAAATTAGTTGATCCTGATAAGAAGGATCTTCTAGAAAGATATTCTAGGATCCTAAGAGATTTATATGAGAATGGTCTGAAAATCTTAGTAGTTGTGGGAGGTGGTGAGAAAGCTAGGAGTTATATAAATGCTTGTAGGGAGGCGACTAGGAATGAAGGTTTGTGCGATCTTATAGGAATAGAGGTTACGAGAGTTAATGCTATGCTACTATCAATATTCTTAGGCGATGTGGCGTTTAGAAGAATTCCTAGAAACTTTGATGAGATATTAGAGGCGTGGTCTTCGGGGAAGATAGTTGTTGTAGGAGGTCTTCAACCTGGTCAATCAACAATTGCTGTGGCAGCCTCTATTGCAGAAGTTCTTCAAACAGATCTATTAATCTACGCCACTGTGGTAGAGGGGATCTACGACAAAGATCCTTCTAAACCAGAGGCAAAGCTTCTAAGAGAAGTATCTATAGAGACCCTGAGGAAAATCTTGAGAGAGAGCCAAAGTTTTTTGGCGGGAGGTTATGAATTAATTGATCCGGTAGCACTAAATATAATTGAGAGAAGTAAGATCAATACTGTAGTTATTAATGGCAGAGACCCCTACAATATCATAAGAGTTATTAATGGAGAACACGTCGGGACTCGAATAATATTCTAGATCTACTTAGTAGCCGGCGGATAATACTGAGTTGTTTTATCACCTAAAGAAATCCATATCTCAAAATAATTCTCTATAGAGCTAGTAAGGATCTTAGGCATCAAGACCTCCTCTATCTGGAATAAACCAGCGTAATCATTCATATTAACATTAATTTTAACTGGTCTCTCTCTACCTCTGTCAATATCAACTGATCTAATAGATAAGGCCGACATCGCGTGCATATCAACTTTACCCATTTTATACGGAATTCTTGCTCTACCCATAGACATATCGGTTCCATCCGCTATCTTAACCACTCCAGCCTCCATCGTCAAGCACTTAACTGAGTACTCAGTTGAGTATATTGTGTGGAGAACTTCTTGTCTTAATGTTATTGCTCTTCTACTTCTAAATCCTAGTGAGTCCAATACTCTACTAACTATATCTTTCGATATCAATGCCCCTATTAACTCATGATTGCTTCGATGAATAGAATTCCCAATATCGTGTAGATATGCTCCTAAGAATACAATTAATCTAGACTCATCAATATTCTCAGAGGTTCTGTCGCGTATTGTAGTTGGTTGAACACCTGATGACACTAATAAATCAAAGATCTCTAACGCGGATCCCGACACAATACGAGCGTGAACTGGTCCATGATCATTATATCTTAGTCTTGTTACAGCAAAAATATTACTCATTCTTAATAGCTCTTGAACCTCATCATCTCTCTCCAACAATTTGTATGCCTCAGATATTAATGGATACTGTTTCAATTTCTTCTCTAGTAAATCAATACCTACCAGAACCATTGTAGAGACCTCATAAATAATTCTTTAACTAACTCAAAAACAAATATGATACAGAGATGTGGTCTATTGAAGACGGAGGAGATTAAGAGATCTAGTAGAGAGTTAATATTCGCAGACGCTCACTTCCACAGTAATCCTTTGAGAGGATACGGGGCTGAGCGTATAGCAACAAAATTTAAGGAGAGTGGTGGGTGGTTCATGGCGTTAATAGGTCTCCCACCAACCAGCTTAGGTTATCAACCAAATAAGGAGGGTTTCAAAACCTCCATAGAGATACTTATGAGAGAGTGTGAGAAGGTGAAGAGGATAAAGGATTTAAAGATCTCTTGCTTAGGAGGTTTTCATCCAGCTATAATAGATAAAATGATAGATAATTTAAAAATGGATCCTCAGGAAGTGTATCAGGTAGCTATTGATTGGATAAAAAATGTAGTTGATATGATTAAGAAAGGATTATTAGACGGATTAGCAGAGATTGGTAGACCCCATTATAAAATTTCGCCTGAGTATATGGTTCTTGCCGAGAATATCTTTGAGATTATTCTCGAGATCGTGAAAGATCATGATTTGCTAGTACATTTACATTTAGAAGAAGGTGGATGGATCACGGCTCACGACATCTATAGAAAGATACAGAGATATTCTCTAAATCCATGGAGAATAATTATGCATCATGCAAAACCTAGGATCTTAAGACCCTCTATGGAGCTTGGATTAGTAGCTACTGTACCAGCTATGTATCAAATCATTAAAAACATCAGGGATATAAGAGTTATTAATTATGTTTTTGAAAGTGACTACTTAGATGATCCAGATAGACCTGGTAAAGTGATATATCCGTGGGAGATAATTAGTAATAGTTTAAAAGCTCTTAATGAAGAAGTTATCAATGAGGAAATACTTTACAAGATCAATATTGATAATATTGTGAAGATATATGGAGTAGAACCTCCCTGAAGAAGGTGAGAGAGCATTGATTATTGAGCTTAGACCAATAGGTTTTGTTAGAACAAAATACTCCGATGATCAGATAAGAGAGAGTTGGGAAGGAGTTGAAGGTTATATTGAGATCCTCGAGGAGTACACACATGCTTTAAAAGGTTTAGAAGAATTCTCTCATATAATTGTTATCGCCTATCTTCATAAAGTGACTGATCATCAACGAAAAACCTTAGTGGTTAAACCCAGGAGGGCCGTTAAACTAGGGTTCAGCTTAGAGGAGCTACCAGAGATAGGAGTATTTGCCTCGGACAGTCCTCATAGACCTAATCCGATAGCACTAACCATATTAGAGCTAGTGAAGATAGATAGAAATATTCTCCACGTGAAAAACCTTGATTTATTCGATGGAACACCAGTTCTAGACATAAAACCATATACACCTAGTAGAAAAATAAATGAATTCCGAGTACCTCTGTGGGTGAGATTGATTGAGGAGAGAATTAAAGAAATAAGATATAAACAGAGTGATCAAATAAGTAGAAGTGCTTAGAAAATCTATGAAATGTAGGAAACTAATATGAGATACGAGACAGAGCCGCCGGCGGGATTTGAACCCGCGACCACCGGCTCTCTTTGGCGATCTCGGAGTTCTGGAGACCGTACAAGGCCGGCGCTCTACCAGCTGAGCTACGGCGGCTTTAGTCCTAATATAATCAATTTTGAGATGCCTTAAAAGGTTTCGCTCTCTATGATCTCAGCGTAATATTTATATTGATTATTAAATTATAGTTCCTTATTAGGTGAACATCTATAGAGTCTTTAGATGTTTATCATAGTTTGTCCAATTATTCTTTCAATAGTACTAAGATGATCTCATCAGTTGTTCATCCAATATCTCAGGTCCTTGAAGAGGTCTTGAGTAAAGGAATTACTCATAAATTATCTGAATTATTGATCCATTTTCTGGAGACTAGGAGTATTATGCATAATCTAGGGCTCAAAGATCCGCAACTAGATCTTTTTATAAGAGAGTTATTGCAAGAATGGATAGATAAGATAGGTTATGCTCCTTACAAGAAATCTTTCGTAGAAAACATCATTAATCGAAACATAGATCTTTTTAGAAATATAGAGTACATGATAGCTATTGAAAATCTAATAGATATTATATCGTATTATGAAATAGATCCTGAGGCTTTCAACGAGGAGTACGTTAAAAACTTTATTTTAGAAGAGATCGAGGCATTGGGTATTAAAGATCTTGTTGATATAAATGATCCTATTTACGTGAGATATGTGGCGTACGCAATATATTTATTAGTAATATCTAAACTAGATCTTTAATTGAAAATATTTTTAATCTTCTGAATTGCGGAGACAGCTAATGTATAATTCGGAGGTTAAGTGGTGCTAGATCTCCTCTACAACTCGAAAACAACTAACATAATCATGATTCTCTAAGTACATCGCCTAGCACCACTTTATAATATATATCAGTAATGATCATCTATAGATCTGATTGTATTAATAACTCTCTTATGATCTTTCAGATCATTATACACATATATTGTTGTCTGGATCCATCCTAGAGCTGATTTATACTCTTTTCTTAAAATATTTTCTAAACAACTATTATTTATAGTACAATTTTCACAGTCGTAGATCATGCAGTAATGTTTATATGGTTTTTTGTAGGATGCTAAATCTGATGCATGTTTCGAAATAAATTTAGACAGATTCATGTCTATGGGGGCCACGGTAAGATCTAGTAGTACATGTAATCTATAAGCGAAATATATCTTTGGACCCACATAAGGACATTTAAACAGTAGCTTATGAGAACCTCTCAGAACATCTTCTCTAATACTTATATAACATTTCAGGGTCTCTGGCAATTTAAGAAGTTGGTAGCTTCTCCCAATTTTCTCCATAATTAATTCTTCGCTTAATCTACCGCCTTCTCTCCTAATATCGAAATTATCAAGGATCTTTCTTACCCACCTAACAGTATTTACGTGATAATCTGTGTTCTGAGACAGAAAAATTGATACAAATATCTCCACATCATCCTTAGGCGAGACAGCAATACCATAGTACTTAAATAGTGGGAGGAGATTATGTAGATATTCGATCCGGTTAGATCTAGTAATTAACTCCTCAATCTGCCTATAATTAATCCATAGACCTAACAAATACTTGGCGTAATCTATACATTCCTTAGATTCATGAGCAACATAGTATCCAGCACTCTCTAATCTCCTCATTACAAGGCCTGTACAAAAACCCTTTGTTTTAATAGCTTCGTTACCGTGATCTCTGATCTCGATCAATGGCAACGCATATGAAGGATAAAAGAGTAAGTAGAAATCATATGTTTTTTCAGCAAAGAAGATTCTTTCGTAGAAAACCATCAATATCCTTAATAACTAATATGGTTAATATGTAATTCAGATATGTATGAATAGCAGAGATGCATTAATTTTTCATAGACTAGCATCTGTTGAAGAGGCAATAGAGAGTCTTTATAGAGCTTTCAGAAATTCTGGTTTACCAAGGATCAAAGAAGTAGATCTTGTGGAAGCACTGGGGAGAGTGGTGGCTGAGAATATCTATTCTAAGAAAGACTATCCACCTTTTGATCGAAGCACGGTTGATGGTTTCGCTGTAAGATCCTTAGATATTGCGGGAGCCAATGAGTTAGAACCCGTGGAACTCATTCTTTTAGGGAGAATTGATGTTGGTGAGATACCAGGTATCGAGTTAAGTGAGAAGAGAGCTGTAGAGATCTCTACAGGAGCGATTATACCTAGAGGAGCTGATTCTGTTGTGATGATTGAGTATACGAAGAGGGTGGGTGATAGGATATATGTTATGAGAGGGACTTATCCGGGAGAAAATATCTCTCAGACAGGATCAGATATTTCTGCAGGGGATCTTGTGATTAGAAAAGGAACTTTAATATCTCCTCGTGAATTAGCTGTTATGATTGCTTCAGGTATTAAGAGAGTAAAGATCTATGAACCGCTCAAGGTCACGGTGTTTTCAACAGGTATTGAGTTAGTGTATCCAGGAGAAGAGTTGCCACCCGGTAAAATATATGATGTAAATGGATTAACGATTACCGCGATGCTGAGAGAAATGGGTTTGGAAGCTAACTACAGCGGAGTATTAAGAGATGATTATAAGCTGATCTATGAGAACATATCCTCGGCTCTTGAAAAAAGCGATGTAGTTGTCACTAGCGGAGGAACTTCTGCAGGGATCAAGGATTTGGTGTATAGAGTATTCAGAGACTTAGGAGGAGAAATATTGTTTCATGGATTAAAGACTAAGCCGGGTAAACCAACAGTTGCGGCGAAAATTAAGAATAAGTTATTAATCGGTTTACCCGGTTTTCCATTTTCTGCAATGGTTATTCTTCTCAGAGTGGTTAAACCCGCTATATTAAGGATCTATGAATTAGATGAGAGAAAAGATGTTATAAAAGCAAGGATCCCTTATAGGTTAGAGGCTGGTAGAGGACTCAGAGAATTTATCCCCGTGGCACTAGTTGATAGAGAAGATCATGTTGTGGCATACCCCCTTACGCTAGGTTCAGGCTCTGTAATGAATCTTGTCTTGTCCGAGGGTTTCATAGAGGTTCCGGAGAATCGAGAGTATCTCGACGAGAACGAAGTAGTTGATGTGACCCTTATCTCAAGCAGAACATTGATACCAGAGATATATTTCATAGGTAGTCATTGCTTGGGTGTAGAACTATTGTTAGAGTCTGCTGGATTAAGAAATAGTAAAAGGATCTACGTAGGATCACTGAGTGGATGGTTAGCTATTAAGAGAGGTGATGCTGATATCGCCGGCACTCACCTTCTAGATAAGGTTTCTAGAGAATATAATGTGCATATGATCCATAGAATGAATTTAGAAGGACGTGTATATCTGATTAGAGGTTATGCTAGAAGAATAGGTTTCGTAGTTAAGAAGAATAATCCGAAGAATATAAAAGGATTCAAAGATCTTTTCAGAGAAGAAGTTGTATTCATTAATAGAAACAAAGGCTCCGGAATAAGAACATACACCGACATAATGATAAGAGAATTAATAGGAGATGAAGACCCTGCTAAATACGTCAGAGGATATACATACGAAGCCAAGACACACACTGCGGTTGCCGCAGCGGTTTCGATGGGGCGAGCCGATGTTGGTATAGCTATTGAAGCTGTTGTGGATCTATATAAAGATCTAGAATTTATTCCATTGACTGAAGAGATATATGATTTCGTTATACCACGAGATAAAATCAATAGAAGACAGATACAGAAAATAATAGATACCTTAAGATCTGATGTATTTAGAAAAGAGTTGGAGACAAGACTCAGAGGCTACAGATCGTTGAATGAGACCGGTACAATTATAATTAGACCAGAATAGTATTATCAGGAGTTTAAATGGGTAAGAATTATGAAGCATTTAACAAAAAAATTTCTTTTATACTGACGTACCTAGCCCCGCTGATAGTAATTACATTATCCGTATATATACATGGGGTGTTGCGAGAATATAGTGATATATACTCAATAACTCTAGATAGATCTAGAGGCGACACCATATATGGTATCCCATACAAGGATTTCAAATTCGAGTACCCGCCCTTCATTGGATTTATGTGGGGGCTGAGTTCTGTAGTGACCAGGTTAATAATGAGTTTTCTTCAAAGCTACGATCCTGCGATTATTCATATCTATGTTCTATTTTTCATAAATGCCTTCTTCTACATACTATATGTCTCATCTATAGAAGCTCTAATCAAAGAATTTTTTAATATAACTAGCTCTTCTATGAAATATTTTTTATCAATAGGATCTTTCTCTATGACATATTACCTCATGTATAATTGGGATATAATTGCTCTGTCCCTGGCTATGTGGTCTCTCGTATATTTGTTTAGGAGAAGATATTATGCGAGTTCACTCCTCTTAGGATTATCAGTTTTATCGAAATTATTCACGGGTATCTTCATCATATCCTATATATACTATATCCATAGAGTAGAGAAGGATAAGGCTTATCATAAGGCTCCTGCGACACTACTAATTTTCATAGGAACGATCTTGGTTGGTTTCTCAATATTCATGCTCCTTTTCCCTAAAGCTTTTCAAGATTTCGTATCACATCACGCTACGTGGTATTGCGAGAATTGCTTCTATATACTCCTCACCGATGATATATGGGATCCTTTGTGGAGAAGTGTTTCACAGGCGTTAATGATAGTGCTACCCCTACTAGTGAGTATACATATACTGTCTAGAGAGGTTGGTAATGATACCTATGTTGTTATGCGGTGTTCTTTGATTAGTATCGCTGCTCTTATATCTGTCTCATATGTTTATTCTCCTCAAATGAATATTTTAATAACTCCGCTCTTCTTGATCACCGGTTTCGTTGATATGATAATTATGTTAGTAAGCGATTTTCTGAATATGATGATAATGATCCTTTGGTTCAGAAGTGATTTACTAAGCAGTTTTCTAGGTATTCAATACTCAGATCCTCATTTTAGAACAAGTCCTATACAATGGATAGCCTTTACTCGAATAACTCTTCTGTGGATAGTGATTATTCTGCTTCTAAGAAGAAAGAGATAAGAATGCAAATAATTTCATGTCTTCTTTGGCTTAGTTGACACTATTAAGTAAACGAATCCTCGTCTCGAAACAACTCTTCCTCCAGCACTAATTGCTAGTCTCTCCACATCTTCTTCTTTAATATATGGTCTAACACTCTTCAGAATCCTCAATTTAACGTATCCTTTCTTATCTAATTGTCTCTTGATTTCCCTCACCAATCCCTCAGTGATTCCCTTACGTCCTATTCTGACAAGGATTTTCTCAGTACTCATTATTCTATTTATATCACTCTTCGAATACTTCTTCATGTGCTACCACGGTTGCTATCTTAATTATTCTCTTAACAAATATATTCTTTTCTCACTATATTTTTCTGAGGCAAATCATTAAAAGAGGTGGAGGCAATGATCGATGAGACCAAGATTCTTGAGAATGTGTTTAAACCACTGTATCTGGATCTAAGAGAAAGAGTATTAGTGTGGTTAGATGTGAGTAAGATCCCTTGGGAGGAAACATGGTATAGATCAAGAGATGTTGAGAGAATCGCGAGAGCCATCGAGAATCTAGAGATAAGAGGAGCTCCAGCAATAGGAGTTGCAGCCGCATTAACGCTAGCGGTTGTGGCATTGAATAGCTCTGCTAATAAGTCTGAGGACCTTGTTAATGAACTTGAGAAGGCTTCTCAGAGACTCTCTAAAACCAGACCTACAGCTGTTAATTTGTTCTGGGCTTTGAATAGAGTGGTGAGTAAAGCACGAGAGGCATTGAATAGGAACCTGGATATAGAGGATATTAAAAAGATTGTTTTAGAAGAAGCATTAGCTATTCAGAGAGAGGATCTAGAGGCAAACATAAGGATCGGGAGATACGGCTCTCAATTAATAGATGATGGAGATACTATACTCACACACTGTAACACGGGTTCTCTAGCCACATCAGGTTTTGGTACTGCCTTAGGTGTTATTAGATATGCTTGGTTGCAGGGTAAGAAGATAAGAGTTATAGCGACAGAGACTAGACCACTGCTACAAGGTTCTAGATTAACTGTGTGGGAATTAGTGAGAGACGGAATACCTGTGAAGCTCATAAGTGATAATATGGTGGGCTACGCGATGAGTAAGAGATTAATCAATAAAGTTGTAGTTGGCGCAGACAGGATTCTGAGAACTGGTCACGTAGCTAATAAAATAGGGACTTACTCAATAGCTATACTAGCATCTTACCACAAAATACCATTCTACGTCGCGGCACCTACAAGCACAATAGATCTTACAACAAATATCGAGAAAGTCATTATTGAGGAAAGATCACCTGATGAAGTAAGAACAGTTCTTGGGAGACTCTACATAACTATTAGAGACGTAGAGGTCTATAACCCAGCATTTGATATAACTCCTCCAGATCTCATCTCAGCAATAGTAACTGAGAGAGGTGTTGTGAAACCTCCTTATGAAGAAAATATTAAAAAACTATTCACGTAGAAGAATCAGATCTGATTGCTAGAGTAGTTCCTCATTATTTCTTAATCTCATGCAACCAGCACTGTGAGAAGTGTTTATACCCTACATCAAAATAAGGCGGTTCTTTCGCAATGCATTTATCAAAGGCGTATGGGCATCTTGGATGGAATCTGCATCCTGGAGGTATACTAATTGCGCTTGGAACCTCACCTTTTATAGGAACCTCTTTTATAAGCCATCTACCCTTTGGATCAGGAGTTGGAACAGCTATTAATAAGGCTTGTGTATATGGATGCTTCGGATTCTTAATTATCTCATCTGTTGGCCCACTCTCAATGATTTTCCCGAGGTACATAATATTTATATAGTCACAAATAATACTCGCGACAGCTAGATCGTGTGTAATGAATAAGTAGGTTAGATCTCTAGTTTCTTTTAGATCAAGCATTAATTTTAG
>CAZFDB010000012.1:0-11343 GCA_964517475.1 uncultured Desulfurococcaceae archaeon
AATGTTTTATGCGGCTTCAAGAAATTATTCTCTAAGAAACCCTCCCCCTACATATTAGTTATGCACCAAGCACCTTTCAAAGATAGATATGATTTCTATCATATGCATATAGAGATCTATGGATTAATGCGTGAGGAAGATAAATTGAAGTATGCGGCAGGTATGGAGATTGGTGGTGGTAATTTCACATATGATTATGTTCCTGAGGAGAATGCTGAGCAACTAAAAAAATCTATTAGAAAATGTTTAAATGAATCATCGTAGAAACCGGATCTATCTTGTTTTAACTAGTTTATATCTCTCATATATCAGTTCTATAGAACCATCTTTTCTAATAATGAATTCAACAGGTATATCAATACCTAGGCTAGGTGTGGTGAAGATATACTCCTCTTCTCTGAATTCTTTCGGGAATAATGGTAGTTCCCACCCAGTGTATTTTCCTCTTGAAACAAGATATAGTATCGATCCTCTCCTCTCCACCCTCGCCCTAATCGTAGATCTGAAACTTATGTAGTCACCCACTAATTTATCGAGGACTCTATCATAGTATATGAATCTAAGTTCTTTCTCAGGATCTCTACCTAGTGCCAGGGCTAATGCGTATTGACCTATGAATGTTGGTGAGTACCCTGTTGTGTTTGTTAGAACCACGACACCTATTTTCTCACTCTCGATATAACCTATATATGCTGTGTAGACAAGAACTGATCCTCCGTGACCAACAAGTTTCCTCCCGAAGAAATTAGGTATTATTCTAAGACCTAATCCATAGCCTTCTTGACCAAAATACCCCTCGCCAGTATTGATCCAGATCTTCTCCATCTCCTCAATACTTCTCCTATTAATAATCTCTGTACCCCGGAAAACCCCTCTATTTATTAGAAACATTATGTATTTAGAGAGATCTGATGCATTACTAAGCAACCCTCCATCAGATGATATTCCGTAGGGAAAAACAGATCTTTTTATATTACCATCTTTATCAACTACGTATGGAACAGCCACGTTAGGATCTTTATCAACATCATTTTTATAGAAATAAGTTCTATTCATACCAAGAGGCTCCAGTATTCTCTTCTTAACATACTCCTCGTATCTCACACTAGTCAACTTCTCTATAAGCATGCCCAGTAAAACATAGCCTTCGTTAAGATAGAAGTATCTCTCACCAGGTTTTGCCACAGCCCACTCATCAGCTCCTCTGAGAAATGATAACATATCCTCATGAGAAGCTATTGGGAGCCACGAAGCGTTTTCCTCACCAACAAAACTTCTTATATAAGCTTCGGCATAGGCTAGGGCTGGTATACCGCTTGAGTGTGTTAATAGATGCCATACAAGGATCCTCTCACCCTTAGGTCTCAGGTCTATGGAAATATATTTATCAACAGGATCATATAGACTTAATCTACCCTCCTCAACAAGAGACATTATAGCTAATGAGGTAAATGATTTAGTTATTGAACCGATCCCGTAGATAGTTTCCGTATTGGCAGGCACGAAATTCTCGAGATCCCTATAACCAAAAGCTCTTGAGTAGACTACCTCATCACCCCTAATAATACTGATAACTAGACTAGGTAGCTTAGTCCTACTCATCTTCTCCAGAATAAAACTCTCTAATCTCCCAAGATCAATATTCATGAAACACTCACCAATTCATTTTTCTAGATTAGAGTATTAATTCGCAACCTATGACACACCATTGTAATTAAGATAATCTCTGCACTAAAGAACTACTATCTCTAAAGACAATAGCCTGGGCAGATCAATGCTTTTATAACAAGAATTCAATATAGTTAATCTCGGTACGAGGATCCTAGCCGCGATCTTGTAATAACATGTTAAAATTTAAATTTTTTAAAAAAATAAAATGGTGCGGTTTATGGTTATGAAGAGATATGTAATCTTAATAGTAAGCATATTTGTTCTACTAATTGCTCTATCTAATCCAATTATCTCTATAACTATGTTCTCGATAATTTCTGGTGAGAGATCTATTATTATTCTCTTTCCAAAGCCAATTGATCTGTTTAATAGAACATTTAATATTCCTGAGGGGATCAGGTATTATGTAGAGATATGGGCAGTTGTTCCTGAGGGGATTGTTGAGGTTGTTAAAACAAGAATTGGTTCGGAGAATAATTTCATGATCAAGCTCACCGCTGATATTATGAGGAATGTTACTTTTAGATGGATAGAATTCTATAAATCTCACGGGAAGTTCTGGAGACCTTCACTAATTATACAATTCTCGACATATGATCCTTATGAGAGTATCTCTATCTTAGCATTTGGATACTCAATAGTGTATGACCCAGAGATCTTTGTATCTCCTACACCTTATACAGAGATGCATATATTAACACTCAATAAATTCCCTATTGTTAAGAAGTTTCATATTGAGAGAAGAATAGGATCTGAGCTATCTCTCAGCTCATGCAACATATCTACTCAAGGAGGTTTACCAGGACCATGTCAATCCCCGACAGATTGTTTTTGTTGCACAAATTACTTCACTAGAGTTGCTTTGGGAGAGAAATTATTTGATTCAAGCGATCCATCTATTCCAGAAGCGTTTAGAGATAAGATCCCTATACTAATTCTTCATCTAGACCAGAATGCTCAAACACAACTTTTTGGAGTCACATATTACGCTGAGAATGTTGATAGGTGGGTGTTTAGAATAACAATATTTGATAGAACAACTGAGAGAGTTATATGGGGAGATGCGAGTGGTGAATTAATATCTTCTAGTAAAATAGATAGTCTTGTATATGTCGATCGATCAACAAATAGACTTATAGGAATAATATATCGGCCAGGTTCCTTTAAATTATACACAGCCTATGGATACACGTGCTGTTACGAGAAACTTTGCTGGGACTATGCTACAGTATGTGACCCAAACGGTTTCTCAGCTCTCCTAATGATAGTCACATATGTTGATCCTGGGGTCTTCTCGAGTGCATATACACTTAATGAGGCTCCATTAAATATCTCGTACTTTAGATCCAGACTTGGATTTTCTCAATACTATGTACCTGCGGGTTCCGCGGTTGAGATAAATAGAGATCCTCATGAGATAAGAATAAATGTCGTTAATATATTAATGACAATAATTCTTGATCGTCTAGGGATTAAATGGTATGAAAACATTTTATTATCCATCGCGGCTGATAATATGCCCATAGCTATTGAGATAATAGGATCAAGTGGTATGAGGAAGAGCTTAAAACTATATGATCCCTACCCAGCACCTGCCACGGCGTATGTAGCGAGGATCACAGCTATATATATGGATCCAACTGGTTCTCAGGAGGTATACAAGCTATTGCTCATTGACGTCAGATAATAAGTATGATCTAAGACAATGATTATTCATGGAGAGATCCGTGGAGTCTTAGTTGCGTATAAATGATTTTCCCTAATTTTTTCTAAATATCTGTGGGATACATGATCTGTTGATAAGCATAATATTTTAGGGCAGTTATATTTTATATGTTTTGCTATGAAATTTTTTGAGGTGATCAGTTTTAGATGAGTATGTTGAGTACGCTGTAGAAATCTTGTCTGAGATTATAAGGATCCCTACGATTAATCCTCCTGGTCTAGAGTATAAGAGATGTGCTAATGTTTTATCTAAGAGATTAGGTGAGATAGGTTTTGATGTTGAGATTATTGAGATTCCTGAGGATTACTTGGATAAACACTATCCCTATGCTCCTCAGCACAGAGGTTATCCTAGATTAATTGTTTATGGTAGGAGAGGTGGAGGATCTAAAACTCTGCATTTTAATGGTCACTACGATGTTGTTCCTCCTGGGAGTAGTTGGACAAGGGATCCTTTCACACCGATTATTGAGGGAGACAGGATCTATGGTAGAGGATCCACTGATATGAAAGGTGGCGTAGCATCTATAATAGCTGCTCTTAAGAAGATGAGGGATCAGGGATTGGATCGTGGCATAACTCTAGAGGTTTTATTCGTCCCGGATGAGGAATCAGGTGGTGTTGGAACTAGATATTATGTTGAGAATAGATCTAGTGTCCCTGAATACGTAGTTGTTGCCGAGCCAAGCACTACTAAGAAAGTAGTTATTGGGCACAAAGGTCTCGTGAGAGGTGTTGTAAAGGTCTATGGGAAACAAGTTCATGGTAGTGTTCCTTGGCTTGGTGAAAATGCTTTTCTGAAAGCATCTGAGCTCTCTCTCAAATTCATGGAGTTGTACAACCCTATATTAATGAGTAGATCCACTAACGCTCCAGTTGAGAATGAGTTTAGTAAGCATCCAACAATTAATTTGGGTGGATACGCGGAGTCTCTGTCTAGGAAAGATAATATTGTTCCAGGAGAGTTTGTTTTCAGTATAGATAGAAGAGTTATTCCTGAGGAAGATATTGATTATGTGATCAATGAATTGAGAGAGATCCTGGCGAAAGCATCAATGATTGTTGGTGCAAGACATGATCTTAAGATATTGAGCGCGGTACCACCAGCTCTAACACCGCAAAACGCGAAATTAGTTGATGTATCAACCTCATGTGTTGAGAAGATCCTTGGTATCAATCCAAGGATCTTGATAAGTACTGGTAGGAATGATGGTGTATTCTATAGATCAAGAGGATCCGAGGTGGTGACCTATGGCCCCGGTGTAGAGAAAACACCTCATATGCCTGATGAATACAACTCGATTGAGGAGATCCAGAGATCAATAGATGTGTATGTTTGTATAGCAAGAACACTTCAACAGTAAACACTATGTGATTCTCTAGATCAGATCCTTATCCGGATCTTAATGCGTATAGAATTGCGAAGACTGTTAAAAGTATTATCTCATAACTCTCTACAGAGGATGCAGAGGGCCATTTAATTAATGCTCCGAGGATCCCTAATATGAATATTATGAATATGATTTTTGCGAATAATTTATCACTTCTATATATCGATACCCCATAAATTAGTGATTCGAGGAATGCTTGTATAAAGAACCATGTTGATACAAACACATGTGGTCTAGTACCCGCTGGAAAAACTGCTATTAGTGCAAGGAATATTGATGCTACCGAAAAATAGGATCCGGCGACTACCCCTATCCTAGACTTTGAATAATAGATCATGTGTATTGAGAAGATCATTAAAGCAATTGATGATAATACTAGACCCAGATTATAGATCCATGGATAATTCGCCTCCGGACCACCCAGATCGCTGAAAGCGTCTCTCAAGAAATTAAACCATTTATTAACACTTATAGAGGCGGTGGTGAAGATCCAGAATATTGCTGATGCCGCAACACCTGAGTATCTAGCCCATCTAAACATTTTTAACCCTAAGTATCTTTTAACAAATTGTTTCAAATGTTTCTTTTGTGAGATCTATGGCAACTCCTCCTCAGATCTTTTCTTAACCTCTTTTATTCTCCTCATAACATCTTCTGGTAAAGAAAAATCTTCTCTCCTAAGATCCACTGGGCCCTTAACTCTCATACCTATTTTATCTATTATCTCGATCTCGTACATTCTGGTGTCATGCGGTGTCTGTCTCATCTTCTCAACCAAGACGTATCTCTTCAAAACACCTCTCTTAATACTTCTCCTAAACCTTATTATCCCATCAGCAACATGTTCAACACCGAAGCCGAAGGCGTCTCCAGTTGTTATCGCGTATTGACTAACCATTAATGTTGTGAAATCCCATCTATAAAGTATTCTCTTAACACTATAGCTGTATCTCCTAGCCATGGCTGGTTTATCGAGCCAGAAAGCACTCATACTATCAATAACTAATCTAGCTCTACCATAACCCAGTCTCTTCTTAGCCTCAATAATCTTCTCAACTAATCTATCAATATCGAGCTCCTCGAGAAACCACTCATCGCTTTTACTCCTCATAAGAGCGTCTATAATAATCATCTGCTCATTATCGATTGCTTTCTCAAAATCCATGTTGAACATTTTTGCTTGTTTAATAATACTCTCTCTACTCTCCTCAGTGGTCACATAAATAACCTTGTCACCATCTAATACACCTCTCCACGCGAAATGTAGACAGAATATTGTTTTACCAGTACCTGGCTCACCTGTTATTGCTACAAAGAACCCTCTTGGTATACCACCAGCAATTAATTCATCGAATCCCTCCACACCAACACTTAATCTCTCAATTGATCCTTCGGAAAAAATCTTCTTGTCATCGCTGTACTCATGGTTCTGTGTCAAGGACTCATCCAAATATCTATTGCTTAATAGTAATAAAAAATCAGGTGGTTCTCCTAAGAATTTTCCCAGGTCTAATCTCTCTATAGATCCTTTTGTTCTCAGCTACTACTCGACCATTGATAATGACGTATCGAATACCATTTGGATATGAGTGCGGGTTCTCATAGGTTGCAGTATCCTCTATTTTGTAATAATCGAATATCACGAGATCCGCTTTGAAACCAGGTCTGATCAATCCTCTATCCCACAGACCTAGTTTCCTAGCTGTTAGAGAAGTCATTTTCCTAATAGCCTCTGGCAAAGAAATCAGTTTCTGTTCTCTCACGTACCTAGCTATTACTCTGGGGAATGTGCCGTAGCTTCTCGGATGAGGCTTCCCCTCACCGAATCTGGTCACCGAACCATCGCTACCCACAGCAACTAGGGGATGACTTATTACTCTAGCAACATCTTCCTCTCTCATACCAAACATAACCATTCTCGTACCTAACTCATCATCTATTAATAACTTAATTATTGTATCCACAGGATCTAGACCTAGTCTCTCTGCAATCTTATCTAGTCTCAAACCCTCGAATTCTTTATGTTTATGTGAGTAAGAGATCATTATATCAGACCATGAAATATATCTCTCCTCGAAAAAAACTCCTCCTAGACTCTCCTTTAATTTATTCAAAATCTCAGGATCTGATAATCTTCTTAGAACATCCTCTCTAGAACCTTCTCTAACATAACTGGGTAGAAGAGCTGTTAGAGATGTTGATGATGCTGTGTAGGGATACGCGTCAGCCGATATATCGTATCCCCTGGAAACATATTCTGAGATGAGGTCCAGTGCGACAGAAACCTTTCCCCAAGCAGGTCTCCCACTAGCTTTTAGATGCGAGATCTCTACAGAAGTACCTGACTCAACACCTATTTGTATGGCTTCGATAACAGAGTCTATTAAACCAACACCCTCATTCCTCATATGAGTAGTGTATATACCTCCGAAGCCGGCTACAGTCTTCATCAACTCAATTATTTCTCTAGTATCAGCAAACATGCTAGGAACATATATTAGACCAGTACTCATACCAAAAGCACCGGCTCTCATAGCATCCTCAACCAATCTCTTCATCTCAGCATGATCCTTCTCACTAGGTCTCTTATCTTCGAAACCTATAACAGCTGATCTCAAGGTTCCGTGTCCTAGTAGAGGAGCTATATTAGGTGTTGGTTTAACCTCTTCTAAATATTTGAGATACTCACCAAGACTCTCCCATCTAATCTCTACACCTGGATAATCTCTCTTAATATTCTTCTCAAAATCTCTCTTATTAGTATCTGTCAATGGAGCAGGTGAGGATCCGCAGTTCCCGATCACTAAAGTAGTTACTCCCTGAAGAACATAGTTGTGTGCATCGGGGTTCTCAAGAATCGATAGATCACTGTGATTATGAATATCGATAAATCCAGGAGCCACATAAAGACCCTTAGCATCAATGATCCTCTCAGCCTCTGCACCAGCTAGATCTTTTATAGTAGTAATAGTATCTCCAATGATCCCAATATCTTTTTTAAGTGGTGGTGAACCAGATCCGTCTAGAACCAAACCATTTCTAATAACAAGATCATATCTAGTCAAGATAACCACTTCGAATAATAATGATTTATCACAAATATTTAATAAGAAGATCTGTTAAGCACACATAAACATTCTTATGAAATAATGTCAAGAACCGGTTTCACCACCACCTCTACACTATACGTCAAATTCATAGGCGAGGATCCCTCCACACCTATCCCTAGATACTCACCGTTCAAAGTTGCTCTACCCGTGAATTCTAGTTTGTTGGTATCTGACCACGCAATAATGCCTACCCTATCTTTCTCAGATTCTCCATCGGATAAGAATAATTGTTTTGGGATCCTCTTATTCACGTGGATTAATGCACGTCTAATAATTATTTTGGCTCCGGGCGGTGCTCTTTAGAAGCATTATGTACTCAAGATCTCTTGATGTGGTGTAGGTATTGGTTATATGAAGTGTCTGCTCCTCCTCAACACCCAGATCTAATCTAAAAATTCTTTCAGAACCCACGCTACCATCCTCAGTGCAGTTTATTAAAACAACGTATCTACCTCTCCCAACCTTAGCTATGCCGGGAGCATAGACATTATTCTGACGGTATCTCAGAGGATAACTTAAAGTATCTCTAAGCAGAGAGATTAGTAGCACTCCGTGATACACGCATTTCAGAGGCTCCTCAACTCCTCTTGGTTTCGGGTAGAATATGTTTGCCAGGAGAATTATTTTATCAATAACCTCATCATATAAAGCATCAACACCGTATATCCCGAAGAATCTTGATTCTAATGAACCAATAAGTTCCCACCTAAGTGGGAATTTATCAGGTGTTGTTTTGAAAACAAGGTTTCTACCATAACCGTTATACACCTACATATAGAAGTTCCCGTCTCTCTATCTAATGATTGAGGGAGCACCCAAGTAATTTGTTCCTTCAGGACCTATTAGAATAGGGTTGTTCGAGTTTTTAGTGAAATTCACACCATCTCTACTTATAGCCACTCCAATAGATCTTGATCTACCATTATCTCCAGAGTAGAATAAGTAGAAGAGATCATCATAGAATATGGCTCCGGGCTTGTGAGCATAGACATTATCAAAATCCTCCTGGGAACCCTTAGACACAGCCTTACCAATAAATCTGAAGTTTAGAAGATCATTGGATTCAGCAACGTAGATCTCAGCGAATCCGTTTGTCACAGCAAAGAAGTATACTAACCATCTCTTCTTGATAGGATCCCAGATAATTGATGGGTCAGCTGCTTGATGTCCTCCACCTGTATCGAGACCGGTGACAGAGTTGTCAATGATGATATCTTTGTGGAGGAAAGTGTTTAGTTTAATCTCAATTTTCTCCATACGCGTATTGTTTTTCGAGAAATTATTCACAGGGATCATCTCAGATCAACTCTTACATATCCTCATATCATCATTTATACCTCTCCTATTATTATATTAAGAACAGGTAGCATTGTTCACATAGATAAATTTTTCTCCGAGGAATTAACAGAGATCTTCTTAATCATATTCTTTATATCACTGAAATAAGTATACTCTTAATGTGAGTATCCCGTGGAGCTAGTCAAGAACATTTTAATATTGGGTAAAGCTCTTGTTAAATTATCCGATGATGAAGTGATTGAATGCGATAAGAATTCTTCTGGTGGAGCGGTCTCGTATAGATGTGATCCTGCTAGGATCAATGTGAGTGTGGCTGTGTTCAGCGACTCTCATGGTGCTGTGGGTATAGAGGCTGTGTCTCCAATACCTTTCTCATCAAATGATCCTTTAAGGATCTATCTAGATTTTAAGGAGGCATGTGATTTTCTCGGAGCAACTTTGCACCCAGGTATAGTAAGAGGTGTTTATCCACAAGGCTTCAGTTATTATCCACTGATCGCTGTTGAGAGACAACCCAATACTCCTAAGCCTCCTGACACAATTGATTACCCGGAGTATCTAGGCGAGATCTCCTACAAAGAATTTATTGAATCCACACCATGTTGGACGTATCCCTACTTCTCCAGGAATCCAGAGAGGAGTTTGGCTCCATACACACTATTTCTACTGACTAGATCCGGTGATTATTATCTTGCACTAGCAACATTCTCCAGCGGTGACTTAACAGCGTATCTCTGGAACGGCCCTTCACTTAAACTATTCGCGGGATCCTCACTAAATAAGATTTCGAGGAGCTGGGTCTTAACCTATGGTTTCTCAAAAGATCCTTATGAAGCCATTAAGAAAATATTTGATGCTGCTTCACGTATAGGCTCCGTCACTCTAAGGATTAATAAGAAGAGACCTTTGTTCCTCGATGGTCTGGGTTGGTGTAGTTGGAATGCTTTGTTGACAGAGGATTTATCTCATGAGAGAATTGTTGATATAGTTAAGAAATTAGTTGAGAGAGGTGTTAGGATTAGATATGTTATTATTGATGATGGATGGCAGCGAGAGGTTTTATTAAATGGTTCTAGGGTTATAACTGATCTTGATCCTGATCCAAGGAAATTTCCGAGGGGGCTAGGATCAGTTGTTAAAGAACTCAAGGATCTGGGGGTGAGATACGTTGGTCTTTGGCACACAATAAATATTCACTGGGGCGGTGCCGGTATAGATGTTTTGAGGAGATTAGATGCTGAGGGTTTGAGAAATGCATCGATTGATAGTTATGTTCCTCATCACGAGTATGACAAGGCGTATGATCTCTACAAGAATTTCTATAGATGGCTTAGATCTCAAGGTATTGATTTTGTGAAGGTGGATAATCAATGGATCACTCATCTCCTATACCAAGGTAGAGGGAGTGTTGCTAGGGCTTCGAGAAATGTTGAGTTAGCTCTCCAAGCAAGTGCTTATTCAACTGGTTTAGAGATACTTAATTGTATGAGTATGGCTCCTGAGAATTACAGCAACTACGTGATCAGTAATTCTATGAGGGTCTCCATAGACTATGTTCCTCTCTGGAGACTAGATGCTAAGCTACACATATTATTCAGTGTGTATAACTCATTATTCTACTCCGAAATAGCTTACCCAGACTATGATATGTTCATAACATACGATCCATACGCATTACCACATCTCGTTGCGAGAATCCTTAGTGGAGGACCTATATACATAACCGATAGAATACCCGAGAAAACAAACACAGATCTTCTCAACAAGATCACTTTGCCTAACGGAGAGATCGTGTCTGTTGACGAGCCTGGTCTACCAACCAGAGATATTCTCTTCGAAAACCCGTACACTAGACATAGACTATTGAAGATCGCTGCACCTGTGAAATGGGCATGGGTTATTGGTGTTATTAATATAAATAGAGATGATGTGGAGATTAGTGATAGTGTCTCTGTAAAGATCTTGCCAAAGGATCCTGGATGGAGTGAATATATCTACTACGCAGTGATGAGCCAGAGGAGAGGAGTTTTGAGAAGAGGGGAGAGAATAGAGATTTCGTTAAAAGAGCTTGAGACAGAGGTCTTTGTATTAGCTCCTTTGATAAGAGGCGTTGGTGTGATTGGTGTTAAGGAGTACTTGATTCCTCC
>CAZFDB010000013.1:0-11153 GCA_964517475.1 uncultured Desulfurococcaceae archaeon
ATTTGTTTTGGTTTAAGGTTCTCAAGGCAATTAAATAGTTTGTTGTTTTTCGGGTCTGCGAGTAGTGCTTAAGTAGTAGCAGAAAGACTTATAATCCTACAAGTAAAATTTTTGTTGACGAGATAAATCCTCCCGAGGCGATGGGAGCAATGCTCTGAGTCTCGGGGATTATTCCTAGATGGGAGCCTCATGCCGTTAGGCTCAATAGCCACCCATGACCCCACGCTAATAACTCGTGAAGCATGGACGAGGTGGAAGTCCCTAGATGCAACGAATATATGAACAAATGAGAATGAACATCCAGGGACAAACGGAAAAAAGAATCATGTGTATCTTAAATTAGTGAATTAGCACTCGTAGTCATCAGGTACCTTAGCTCTAAAATACTTACCTGTGTCCGGGCTCTTAAATAATCCTAGTTTAACAACTTTTCTTCCGCGAGGCCCTACCGCCCACACCTTGATTGGGGCTATCTCGATCTCTTTCCCAGTT
Source organism: uncultured Desulfurococcaceae archaeon (assembly GCA_964517475.1). GTDB lineage: Archaea > Thermoproteota > Thermoprotei_A > Sulfolobales > AG1 > WYEN01. The sequence goes on from CAZFDB010000013.1 coordinate 493, forward strand.
GTTTTATCAATTACTTTGACGGGTTTGCACGTCATATATGATACCCACTTATGATTATTATTAGTAGAATATTTATAATTTACTCGGTGGATCTTTTTTATGCATAGTGAATAATTACAATAGTTATATAAATAAGTTTAAAAACTTGATATGAATCCTAACTATCTCTTTCTTCTACCAGTTCTCCTAGCGGCTATATGACCAACTTTTCTTCCTGGAGGAGCTCTTCTAGACACTGTTGTTGGGTGAGATGGTCTCTGATGAGATCCTCCACCAAATTTGTGAGAAACAGGATTCATCGCCACACCTCTCACTCTAGGCCATTTCCTAGCCTTAACCTTCCACTTATAATAACTCGCTCCCGCCTTCAAAAGAGGCTTCTCTATTCTACCTGCCCCAGCAGGTACACCGATCGTTGCTCTCGCATCTAATAAGATCTCTTTTGTTTTTCCACTCGGTAGTTGTATAATGGCTTTTTTCTCAGATTTACCGATAATAACTGCGTAGCTACCTGCTGTTCTAGCTAATCTCCCACCATCGTTAGGGAGTATCTCTATATTAGATATCTTAGTACCCTCAGGAATTGATTTAAGCGGCAGTATACTTCCCAGTGTCGCAGGAGCTTTTTCACCAATATAGATCTTTGATCCTATAGAGATACCCTCCACAGCAATATTGTAGAACTCAACACCATTCTCCAAAACTATGTGTGCGAGAGGCGTCCATCTACCAGGGTCGTGAACTATCTCTTTCACATACCCAATCAAGTAGCCTTGTTCAGAAGGTATCTCTAGATTAACTGGATATTTAGCCGGGGCCACTTTAAGATGAGAAGGTGATCTAAATGTAGGAGATCCTTTACCCGCTCTCTGTTGCAGAAGTCTCTTACCCATATAACCACCCTTATAATACTCCTAATCTAGTAGCTATTTCACTAGCCTTATACTCTTTCTTCAGTCTAACATAAGCCTTCTTCTCGCCTGTTCTCGTTATCAAGATCCTAACATTCTCCACCTTTACATTAAATATCTTCTCAACAGCTTCTTTAACAATTTTTTTATTAACTCTTCTATCAACTATTAGAGTTATAGTATTCTCTTTCTCGATAAGTGATAATGCTTTCTCGGAAGTAACAGGTCTTATTATAACTGATAAATAATCAATTGTACTCATAATACAATCACCTCATACTTCTGAGCCAGATTCTTTAGAGCTGATACCGAGATAATGGTTAATCTACCAGGTACTCCACCAGGAGCCAGATTCTGAATCCCTAAACCACCTGGCCAAATAACATCTACACCGGGCAGGTTTCTGAAGGCCTTGATAGCAGGTGTGTCCGGGGACGATACTATTAATAAAAAGCTTCTAGGTGAAACGTATCTCCTACCTCTCATTTTGCCTCTTCCAGCTCTTATTCTAGTTCTCTCCTGAACTCTCTCGATATCACTCCATAAACCGGTTCTAATAAGAAACTCCTTGGCCTGGGAAGTAGTGTTTATATTCTCTATGTCATCGATCACGACTATGGGGAGCTGCTTAATATTTTCAGGGATCAAATGACCTCTTTTCTTAACAAGATCTATTTTTCTAGTTGCTGCTAAAGCAGATATTATTGCTAAAACTCTCTCTTTCTTATTGATCTCTTCTCTAACAACTTTATCAACAACAGGTGGATGAGTTCTTCTACCACCTCTTGTCATAGGAGCAAAAACAGCTCTTCCATTATCGAGTCTAGGGACTCTAGCCACACTATATCCAATACCCCAACTCTCACCAACTCTTCTTTTGCCAGCGAGAGGATCTCTTCCCTGAGGCTGTATCTTACTTGTGAAAGCTGCTAAGAAAACTCTTCTTATCAAATCAGTTCTAACAGGCGCTCCGAAGAATAATGGTAATGTGATTTTTTCTATAGGTTCTCCTTGGAGATTATAGACTGGGACTTCACCAGGGTCTTCTCTATATAACAATAGAATTCTTCTACTCGTATCACTCACCTCACATCTTTGATTCCAGGGATAAGTAAATTATCTTAGGAGCTGTCTCTGGAACTATCCTAGGAGGTCTAATCGGGTATCTCAACACAATAGGTCTCTTTGGAGGTCCTTGGATAGAACCTATCAACGCTATATAATCACTTTCCACGAATCCGTAGTGTGGAAATCCTCCCTTCGGATTTATTTTAGAAGGATCATTACTTATCATAAGTATTCTGAGATTATACTGTGTTCTTCTATGATAACCCATTTGACCAGCTTGAGGAGCCTCTGAAACAGCTCCATATGCCGGGCTTCTAGCACCTATTCTCCTGGATCCTTTCCTATGCTTATGCCATCTAGGTAGCTCTCTTACACCAAATCTCTTTATAACTCCTTGGAAACCCTTACCCTTAGTTACTCCAATAACATCTACAAACGAACCTTCTCTAAAGATCTGGGAGATAGAAATCTGTGTCCCAAGTATTTTCTTCACGTAATCTATTCTATCTGAAGTATCTTTACCGCCGCCAACAACTATCTCAAGAAGATCAGGTTTCTTCTTCTCTAAACCACCCACCAGCTTAGGTTGTGTAACAGCGATAATAGATATTCTCACAATCTCTTCAAGTTTCTCATCTACAACCTTGAATACCTTATCAATATCATTTGGTTTAAAAGTAGGTATTTTTCTGAAGATCTCTAATTCCTTGGGAGGCTCGATCCAGGCTTCTGTAAGGGTCTTGAAACCGCTCTCAGGATCATAGACATAGAATCTTGTTGCTAATGGTATCATTGGTGGTGTCTCTATAACTGTTACCGGAACAAATATCTCTCTACCATAAGTAGGGCTTCCCTCACGATCATCTATTATAATAGCGTGTGTCATACCGACCTTGTATCCTAAGAATGCTAGTGGTCTAGGTGTCTCGGAAATTATAGTTGGCCAAGACTTTATTCTTGGAACTATTTTTGAAGCTCTCTTCCTAGGTCTGAAGCCCAGACTTCCTCTTCTAGGAGCACTCTGTTTTCTCCTAGCCATCTAATACTCCTCAACACTGGGTTATTATATCGATATAGAGCTTATAATTTTTTTGAGAGGAAGATGACGTTGTTAATAAGAGATAGTGTTATGAATAATGCTTCGTAGGTTCTTATACTCCTCACACCTTGAAGAGGAGCTGTGTTGATCGCTAAGCTAGCCTCCTTATTTATATCCCAACCCTCGATAAGAGCTATCTCGTCAGGATCCTTGTTAGGCGAGCCAAAAACAATTGATATGTCTCCATGATCGTATAACTCAACTAGTTTCTTAGCCACCTCATTATTCAAGTAAGATCCTTTTCTCGTGGAGATCACAGTCGAGCTTCTAAACTTCTTAAGAGACTCTCTCAAACTCCTCGAAACAGATACTTGAAAAACCCAATAGAATCTCCTCATAAACTCATCTCGAGGAATCACTGAGATAACATTATTATTCTCAACCTCGATCACCACTCTATCACCTTTTCTAAAACTTCCTAACCTCTCCTTATCAAGACCAACTCTCAAAATCTCGCCTAGACCCGCTTCTAAATAAATATAGTTGTGCCTAAGATCAGCAACAAGAGCTTCTCTAAAGAATCTTCTAGAGAGTTCCTCTTTAAATGGTTGATTCGGTGTTGCGAGTGGAGGTAATACGCCAACTCCCCTAAGATCCTTGTCAAGAGAAATTACATATTTCCTCAGATGACTAGGTGTACTCATATATTCAAGAACTTTTTTTATGAAATAAGCCTCCTCGAAACTAGAGTCAGGATCCACATAAACATCAATTAAATCAACTCTAAATATACCGCAGGCCCTCCCTATTAAACCTACTATAAATGTCTTCTTCAAAATCCCTTTCTCCACAATGATCATGGATGCCGGTATATGAACTATGATTCTGGAGCTTCTCCTAGGAGGTGGAAAAATCTCTACCTCATCATCAAATAAATTTTTTGAAGTCTTACTCATCTCTAGATATACTCCAAAAACAAATTTAATAACTCAGAAAATGTATTTGAAAATGATAGAATTGAAAGAGTTTCTCTCCGAGTGCAGAGATCTGGATCCGAGAGCATGTGTATGTAGAGCTCAAGAAAAGATTAAGAGCCCCGCGATAGGATGTAAAGGAGAAGAGGTCTGCTACGTGTGTTTGAGATGTGGAAGATACTTCGGATATAGTCTATTAATTCTCTCAGATAGATTAATATGCCCATGTTGCGGATACCCAATAGTTGCTAAAGCTAGACAAGCTACTGGAAGAGTTGTCAGATCATATTAAGCAAATACTGAATTCTAAATGCTATGCTCCACTCAACTAATCCCTAGCGAAGTTCACGAATTTCGAGGAGCCTGATCCGGTAACTGGATCCCGTAATCATCATTGGGGGGTGGGCACCGGACCAGGCCCCGTTATATAAAATAGGTGATGAGGGTATAAATATTTGCTTTATGAAGACTCTAAATTAAAAAATATTTATCAGAAACCTATGCATATTAAAAAACTTTTATGATTTTAACTAAATCTATATCAGAGATCTATCAACACTTCTTTTCTCTACTCTCTCAGCTCTAAGCGCTTTTACGATAAAATCAAACGCTTTCTCAGGATCTGTGTGTGCACCGCAGGAATATACGTCAACGGTGGCGTATTGATATTCAGGCCATGTATGAATAGATATATGGCTCTCTAATACTATCCCTATCACGGATACTCCCAGACCTATTTTCCAGGATTTTATCTCTAGAAGATTCATATTTCCGATCATAGAAGCTTCTCTAACGATATTCTCTAGATACACAGGATCTGATAATAGGTCAGGTTCACATCCATAGAGATCTCCAAACACATGTTTCCCAACTACTCTAGGTCTCTTTATAAGCTCTTCTCTTATAATATCTTTTGTCTCTGATAAGGTCCTCCGCAGAACTTGAGCCATCACCACCCACCCCCCTCACCCCACAATTAATACCTGATTAAAAAATTTTTAAGCTTTACCCCTGATCAATATAAATTATTAATTGATCGTTGTGATTTATATGATGCGTAGATCTAGGAACATATCTCATCTCATTGATCATTGTTAACAGCGTTGAATATGAATATGAAATTACTACTTATTAAATATTTATCTAATGCTAATATTAGTGATAGAGAGATGTGATGAGAGGATCTAAGAAAGATGCTTTTCAACGCAGGAATAAGATAATAATTCCCGAGGATACAATAGATAATATATGCTTAGTATACACAGAAGATATCTTCGGAGACGCCGCCGCGGTCCCCTATGCTCAAGAACAAGATCTGCAAAAAGTCATTAATGAATGTATTAATAAGCAACAAATTAGTATCCCTATTCATCAAAGAAGTATTTTTTTAACATCTATATTAATAGAGAGAATTAGAGGATCTATAGTGAATCTATGGAGAATAAGAGTAGATGATCTTGGAGAAGTATCAGATTTTCTAAAGAATATAATGAGGTTCTTTAGAGAATTAAAGAATATTATTCTAAGTAGTAACCTTCAAATGAATATCTTCGTAGAATTGATCCCTGAAGAAATTATTTTTCAAGGGATCTACTACACAAAGAATATTCTAGGGGATAACGAGGATCTGGGGTTACTCGAGATCTTTATTAAAGATCTTGGGGAGAGCTCAAGTAAGTTTCTAATAAATAATAGATCCGGTGAATTATTCGAGTATTATGCTCATCCACGGATTATAGAGATCTTAGACAAAGAGAATATTGATCTGAGTAGTTGCCTAGTGAAAATTTATAGATCTGTGAAAAAAGTCTTGTTGAGAGAAGATGTGAGTGAAGATTCAATGGTGCTATTAACTGTATCTAGTAGATGTTCTACTTACGTATCATTTATCATACCTCTGACATAATCCGTTGCCACCTGACCTCCTCCCCGCTCGTGAGGGCGAGGATTCTAGTTGTAATTAATGAATCGAAGTAATTGTCTTCATTAATTAATAATTTCTCTAGATCTACCCATTTAATCTATTTAATATATCCATATATATCCATAAAATGATATATCATACATTATCGTTTATTTATTATAGATAATGTGTTTATTTATCAGCATTTAATTCTTCCTAATTTAATACATTTTGTGAGGTCTTCATTTGTCTTATTTATAGTCTCAATAACATTGCTGAAAACTCTACTTATCAATGAGCTATGTTCTGAGACGCCCTCTATTTTTCTCAGATCTATTGTTTTAGATATATTCTCTAACTTAACTATGATTTGATGAGGAGATAAACTTATCTCATATCCTCTATTATAGATCTTTAGTTCATTCCCTCTTATACTAAATGATAATCCTCTTCCAAAACCTAATTTACTCAAGGCAATGATCTCAGGGGTTTTTACCAAAACAAGTTTTCTATTACATAGGAAGTCTATCTTCTCGATTCTCCTAGCCTCATCTATACAAGCTATTTTCTCAGAGATCTCTGCGACGCCTGACACTACTTCTTTAAAGATACCTACTATCTGGGCATCAGATCTTCTTAAACTAGATATATCTATTCTCTCAATAGCTTCTCTTATCCCTGAAACGATCTTTACTACTTCTCTCAATTATCTATACCTTAAATCAATATATTGAATAATGATTTATAAGCAGATATACGTGGTTAACTAGATTTAAGTTCTTGACTGAGTATTCTTCTCGGCATCTCTCTTCTTATCAATACTCGGAAAACTATTTCTTACTCTCTCCTCAGCAACTACATAGGCTTCCTCGAGGATCTTCTTAGCCTCAGCTGAGGCTGTTGGGCTGTACTCTATAGATGGAGACAGGTTGCTCTCCTTGAGATCATTAACCACGTCTCTAAGCATTTCCTCCAGATTAATAAATTCGTACTCCATATTAGGAGCAATACTCTTGGAAACACTTCTTAATTCTCTAACTAATGCTATTATCTGCGGAAAATCTTTTGCTATATCCCCTATGAAGAGTATATTCTCAATTCTCAATGAGAGATTCTCCAAAACTACGTGAAATGCTAAGAGATGTTTTTTTATTTCTCTTATCTGAGCTATTTCAGAGGCTATTATATTCGCTCTTATCTTATCCCCTATCTCTATTACCGAGACGAGTTTATCGAAAAGAATCTTTTCTCTATCATTCAGAATATGTATCTGGTGATCTAGTTTAGCTAATAATTGTTTTATTCTCATATTAGCAACAGATAATTTATCTCTAATATTTCTCTTCCCCTTGATAATATCTATAATCCCTTGATTCATTGCATCACCTCTAGAGATTAAGCTTGTGCTAAATAAGCTTAAAAAATCGTTGCCTGGATCATGTTATATGATACAATGAATTATCACCAGATAAATTACCAGCTTTTTAAATATCCTCAACACATGTTTTAGTGTAAATAATTTCTTTTTTAACATGCTTTTATTTTTTGATTAAAGTAAATAATTTGGGAGGATATTTGGTAGATTTATCATCTCTCCCCAGATGCAGACTCCCATCGGGTAAGGAGGTAAGCATTGTTGATGTTCTTAGATTCTTTTATGATTTTAATGAGACTGATGTACTAGTGCTTCTAAAGATCTTCTCATCAGGTTCTATAACATTAGAGGAATTAGCGAAAGAGACCCATATGAGTAAAGCTAGTGTGAGTAGAAGTATATCTAAGCTACACTCACTAGGTTTCGTGTCTAGAGAGAAAATTATTGATAAAGTAAGTAAGGGAAGACCTAGATACATATATAAAGTTGATAGAGAGGGAGCTCTTAAGAGAATACTGGAGAATGTGGAGATGTGTAGCAACGTAGCAAAATCAGTATTCGAAAAAATTCTCCTCTCCAAACAATAATCATAGGCGCAATAATATACTTGTATCTCAATAAATATCTCAATAAATAAATTTGTGTCTTATTGAGATAATGTTTTTAGTGAGAGGATAAGTGAAAGAGGCCTGCGTATTTGATATAGATGGAGTATTATTAGATGTCTCAGAAAGATATTCATACGCCTTAAGAGTTGATCCTAGGAGAGGAGAAATTTTCTGGAAAATATTCTTCGCAGAAGAATTATTAGCATTAGATAAACCATTGGGGATAGGTATAGAGAATCTCTATAGATGTATTAAGAGAAATTATGATGTAATTATACTAAGTGGTAGACCTGAGAGACTTAGAGAAGCAACTATTAAACAACTAGGAGATATCGGATTGCTTGAAGGCAAAGAATATAAAAAATTGATCCTTAGGAGAGATAGTGATATGAGAAAATCATATATATTCAAGATCGAGGTTATTAGAAATTTGACTAGGAACTACATTATTAGAGAGATACATGATGATGACATAGAATTTCTCAGAAGGATCTTGCAGATAGTATCCGACGCCACTCTATTTTATTACGAGAATAATAATAATGTGAGAATTCTCAAGAGACTAAATTATTTCTAGAGGATCTCTCTTAATCTCTCTGCCACGAATAAACCAGCTTCTAAATCTCCGTATGTGGATATGTAGAGTATCTTACTGATTAAAGTATCCTCTATCTCAGACAATAGATCTGCTATATGTGAGATATAGTTCTCTAAAATTTTACTTTTACTACCCTCTTTCAATGATCTTGTTATTTTCTCAGGTATCTCAATATTAGATCTCTCTTTAAGGAAATGTAGTGTTCTCTCGTCTAAGATAGGGCTTAAACCGATCACAATATCAAGATCCTGGGGCTCTAGACCCAGGATCCTCTTTATGCGAAGAAATAATTTATCTAGAGTATCTTTACTAAAAATAGGTTGTGTAACAAAGAAGTATGCTCCAGCATCTAATTTCATTTTTATCTTATAGATCTCTGGTTCTATAGGATTCAGATACGGATTTAGTGAAGCACCAACCAGAATCTTGTTGTTCCCAGAATAAACTTTTCTTCCAGCATAATCTCTCCCGAGATCACTTATTAATCTGATTAAATATATCATTCTCACTGAATCAAGATCCCATACACCATAGGATCTTCTCTCATAGAACTTCAGATCCCCGGTGGTGGCTACAATAGTATCTATACCTATGCTTAAAGAAGCTACTACATGTGAAACTATGCCATCTCTATCATAGTCTCTCCCAGTTATTTGAATACCTATTTTTTTCTCAGGATAAAACTTCTTAGCTATCGATGCAAGAGCCAGTGGATCTGCTAATGGTCTCCCACCAGGGTTCTGAACAATATCAAGTCCATCATATATCTCAAAGATCTTTTTTAGATCACTCTCCAACGACCCAAGACTCAGATCTTTTCTAGGAAGATATTCGTAGATCATGAAAAAATCTCTTGTAGATATAATATAGTCTCTTAATCTTTTTCTCGGCGGATTATAATCCCTTATTCTAAACATAGCGTCTAGTTTCAATCTAAATAATTCTTTCTCCTTACCAAATTCTCTTAATCTATTAAAAGCCTCGATCCAAACACATCTTAACTCAGGATCTTCGCATAGGTTCCCGTGATATCCGCCGCATGGTCCATTAAGCATTCTCTTTGGGCAAGCACTTTTCATGAACCACACTAAACATATTTCTTGAAGGAACGAATTAAAGATTTTATTTAGGAGAGTATTTAAGTAAAAGAATAGAGATGATGAAGAATCAAGTTGTGGTGGTGGGAGGAGGATTCACAGGTCTTGTGAACGCTTATCTCTTAGAAGAAACAGATCTCTTTGAAGAACACGGGTCTGTAGGTTTCCCACCTCACTGCACGGGTTTAGTAAGCCTCAGGTTCGTTAATACACTGGGGAGTATTGCTAAAGATAATATTCTTAATGAGTATAAGCATATTGTTGTTAAAGACCTCAATAGTAGAGATCTCATCATATTAAGAGTAGGAAAGATCTTCAGACTTGCTCGCGAGAAACTAGAAAAAGATCTTTTGAAAGAAGCTATTGATAAAGGATCAAGAATCTATACACGAAGTAAAGTAGTAGATTTAGATTTAGTAAGTAGTAATAGTAAGATATGTTTAAAGATTCGTGCCGAGGATCATTATGAGACTAGATGTTATGATAAAAATGATCTGATTATCATAGCTGATGGTGTTTTAGGTGAACTCTCCAAGAGATTCATAGAGAGGAGTAGAAAGGATCTGGTGACTGGTATTCAGATAATAGCTCGTATAAACTCTTTCTCTGGAGATATAGATACGATATATGTATTCGTTGATAGAAATATCTTCCCTAATTTCTTTGGATGGCTCATACCTATATCCTCAAATAAAGTTATAGTAGGCGGTGGATTCCCGCTTGACTCGAGAGCAAATATTCGTTTTAGATACTTTCTTCATAGATTAGAGAGAAACAGTTTATTAAGAAACTATATGATTAACAAGATCTATGGTGGATTAATAACAAGATCTCTCTCAACACATCATGTCTATGGAAACATTGTCGTGGCAGGAGACGCGGCGGGTTTAACTAAAGCTTTCACAGGTGGAGGTCTCTACCCATCTCTCTATCAAGCCATAGCTATAAAAGAATCTTTCGAGAAAATATCTGATGTAGAGGAGTTTAGGAATATATATTATACATATATGAGAGGTTTTCTTAGGGAACTAATTCTACAGAGATTTGTTACTTACCGAATAATTAATTTTGGTGTAGAGAACTTCGTG
>CAZFDB010000014.1:0-10962 GCA_964517475.1 uncultured Desulfurococcaceae archaeon
AAATAATATTCGCAATGTTATATGAATTATCACCAATCATTACCCATAGAGAAACAACTATGTATCTCTGCAAATAATCAGATGGAATACTTATCATAACAACAAGATGCCCTAGTGGTGCGGGTGGGAGTGGGAGTTTGCATAAATCTACTACTTGAATAGATCCTCTTTTCACATCTTGTAGAGTGACCCAACCCTCCTGAGCCCTTATATACACACGTGAAGATGATATTGTAAGTTGATTACTACGAGGATCACTACATTGAGTAAAATATAATTCTCCAGCAACTATTTGTGAAGGCTCAAATGGCTTTGAGTATTGGATATATTCCGCAGAGATCATTGCGAAATTGCTATACCATATTCTACCGGGATCTGTTAATAGATCATTTGTTGTCTCAACAGATATTAGTGGAGAAACATTGAATAATTGAATAGATCCTATCCTAATAATCCTTACAACAAGATAGAGAGTATCATCTATCTTATACGCGTCTTCAATACCTACATAGAAATCATATCTAGAGCCCTCCACCACATTAGAGATCCTTATCTTATTAGAATAATCACTAGTCCATATAAAAGCTAAATAGAATAGTCCTAGACCCAACACAAGACTTACTGCAACAAGAAGAATCGTTGATATAATCTCTGCCTGTGCTCTTCTTAATATTCTTCTCATCAAGGATCCCTACTAAAAATATTTGGTGAAGAAATAAATATATTTATCTTTACCAAGAATCAGTTGTAGGGATAAAATGAGTTTATGGAAAATAAACATATTTAGAAAAGCAGTCTCAAACCTAATTGTAGTTGCCATAGGCATAATGATTATATTAACAACACTTATCCCCCTCTTCATATATTTAACAAGTACTAGAACAGATATTGAGAGAATAATAAGAATCTACGAAGACTTCATTAATTTGAAGGAATTAGAGAAATTAAGTGTTGAAACTGACTACATCAGCTCTACTTCTGAGATGTTCTATCTGAGAAACACAGGGAGCATCCCTATTAAAATCGTGAGAAGCGCTATACAAGACGCTGATGGGATCCATTACTACACTCTTAACATATTAATAGATGTGGGAGAAAGAATAGGACTTAAACAGATCTTTGATCAACTCAATCTTCCATATGATCCAGCAAAATTAAAATACGTGGTCACAGCCAGAGGCTCAGTATACTTCATAGCAGACCAGATACTAAGACTAACACCAGGTCCACAACAAGGCGGAAACATATCCTTGCCATCAGGTGGAAACCCGTTTGTGCCACAAACAAGTTTATTCTACTGGAATTTCACGGCCGCTATTAAAAACAATAAAATATTGTCTTACTACAGCGAATCTGACGATTCATGCTCCACGCAAGGAAAAGCATGGGTCGGTAGAATAGCTAATTATGATAACAATGTCTTGACAATAAATACTACAACAAATCCGTCATCTACAGTGACTCTAAGTCTTAAAACAAATACCAAGGGATGTGTGAGTCATGTCTTTAAGGAACTCCTTAATCTGGAAGGGTCTTACGTAGTCGTGATCTACTATAGAATAGTTATATCATCGCTATTACCACAACTACTACAACAAAATAGAGTAGCTGTGAATATAAGCTTCTATCTATTAACTACAACAGGGATATTATTAGGATCATCTGTAATCACATTTGAGTGGGCGCCTAAAAGCGACGCAGACTACCTTGTCTACTCTGGATATACAGCAATTCCTGTTTTTCAACCATCTAGTGGCGGAGTGTCTGGTACCGCGGATCTTATTGCGACGGTTACTTTGACACAGATAAATGGGGTGGGAAAGTATCAGGTGGGGATTGAGTACTTAGCGTTCCAAGGTGTTAAGGTGAATCCTATCTTGGTAGGATAGTTAGTGATGAAAACATCGAGATAGTATTGATCTATATGAAAATAATCTTTGACTTCCCCGGAATCTTTCTAATAACCTCATCTAACTCTAATGATCTTATAAATATTTCTTGCTCACGATGTTTCTCAAGCCATTTCTTAACTATTTTCTCAGCTACCTCTCTCGACGAATCATTTCCTGGTGTGATTATTGCGTATATACTTGATCTAGATCTCACATAATCTGGGTCCCCAACAATTACTCTAGGGTATTTACTATCTACCATCTCGATCCCGATCCCGAGGATCATCTTTACTCCTCTCACCCATTTCTTCTCTCCATATATCATGAATGATCCCTTAGGCAAATACTCTCCTGAGGGAGGTGTCTTCGAAACCTGATCCCCTGATACATAGAACACGTCTATTGATCCATACCCAGCGCTCCAAGCCTTGCTGTAACAACCTGCTAAATGAGCTGTTTCAATAATAGATTTTTCACCGGCTCCAGTCCCCTTCTTAAGAATAAATACTGATCCTCCATGTATATCTGCGTGGAAGAACAGATCATCTCTCTCCAAATATTTCCTAACCAATGTCTCATTCTGATCAATATCTCTACCACCTATCGCTAAAAAACCTTCTGAAGTAATGATCCAGTGGAATCTCTCGAACCACTCAACTCTTCTCCTCATCCTTATCTCTGAGACAAGTCTCTGTTTCTCTAACTCTGCTCTTCTCTCAAGAATCTTCTTCTCCAAATTATTAAGATTCTCCTTAATCTTCTCGATCCCACGCTCCAACTGCGAGATTTTTTTAGAGATCTCTACATAGTTCTCCCGGAAATCTCTCATGAGATCAAATTCAAATAATAATTCTCCACATGAGATCCTTAAAATATTCTTATCAACACTATATACACATCCTAAATCATCTCTTGAGGGACAGGCAATTTCTCTATTCCTACTCCTCATGCTCTCTCTATAACATATGAATATGTTTTCGAGAGCATAGTAATTCTGATCTATAAAATTCTTGATCTTGATCAAATTCTGATGATCCAATGATATCTTCTCAAGATCTTTTATAAACTGATCTTTTAATCTAGTAAATTCGCTTAACTCAAGATCCGTCTCAGCAAAAAACTTTATTCTCGGAAGATAATACTCTCTCAAAACATCATTAAAATCACTTTCTACTACACAAACATCTCCTTTAGACAATGGTTGATACGAATAATACTCTAACACATTATTATTCTCACCCAATATAATACAAGGTTTCGGCTTCTGTATCAACTCACTAAGAAATCTCTTAAGTCTATCTATTATCTTCATTGCCTCCTCATCACCGAGTTTCTTAGGATCAGTACTCTTATCAATATTATTTCTATAGATAAATTCCTCAGCAATATCGGAGGGGACTCCGAGCCCAACAACTAATCCTCTAACAATATCATATCCCTTCCTAAAACTCGAGAGGATCTTCGATGTATCATCTTCACAGTATAGATTAGTTGTTTTAGGTGGATACTTATACTGAGAATTAATCTTGAGAACTCTATCTCTTGTCTTAAGAGACTTATTTAGAGCCTTAATAATATTGCTACTATCCCTGAGAACAAATACTCCTCTAGGGATCAACTCAAGTGTGAGGATGTATTTCTCATCTCCACATAAAATCATTAGATCAATAATCCTCTCACAGGGTTGCTGAGTAATATCTGTGATCCTGCAGTCTCTAATAATTCTCCTCAAATGATTAATGAAACTATCTCTAGAAACAAGATCTTTTTTATCAATAATGTTCTCTGGGCTGAGAAAAATGAATTGACCAGGTCTCGATACCAGGAGTTTCTTACCACCATCTCTAAGTCTTAGTCTAAGAACCAATGCGTCTTTGAAGGAGTATATATTATCTATAACTGAGTCTCGCAGGAGTTCTCTATATGAATTAACCCAGATACTCAGATCAACCCAATTCATAGTTTTAATAGACACTTTATCCTCATAATCATATTTTTATAAGAACAATGAAAAATCTTTATGGGATCTGGATCGATTCTTAATAAATTTTATGTATAGATCCTCATGTTATACTAAGATCTCTATTTCTCGAGGTCTAGAGGATCGATGTCTAATTACTCTGTATCCATCACCTATGTCTATACGTATCGTTTTCTCGGGGAACCTTATCTTTATCTTCGAGGGTCTTATCACAAGGTATCTGTATCTAAGAATCTCTCTTGTGAAGATCCCTATTATACTCTCTTCTCCAAAGAATCTTTTGATTATCAATGTGTCTTTATCTATTGGGAGGATTCTTGTGAAACCTATTCTTAATGTACTGTATTTTCTCCTGAGATCTATTAGTCTCTTTACGTGCTCATAGATCTCCTTATTCCACTTATTCTCATCCCAGATCATTGCTCTCCTATTATCAGGATCTCCACCACCCTCCAAACCAATCTCATCACCGTAGTATATTGATGGTGAACCATATATTACGAAGAGGAATGTGTATAAGATTTTTAAGAGACGTATATTTCTGTTAAGAACAGTGAGTATTCTAGGTGTGTCGTGGCTACCTAATAGATTATATAATGAATTTATTGTATAGATAGGTAGCTTAACATATATATCATTAAGAGCCTTAGCTAATTCAAAAGCATCAATACCCCTGTTCAAGAAGAAGTTTATAAGAATATTATATAGATCGTAGTTCATAGCTGAGATACTATTGATCCCTAACTCATAATTCGTTAAATTATTCATTATCTCAAGTATAAGGATCTTCTCATCACCAAAAGATCTTAATTCTCTATAGATCTCCTCAATGAATCTATCAGGTATTCCATGAGCAACATCTATTCTAAAACCATCAACACCCAAATCCAACCAATATCTCACATACGCCCGGAAGTAATTGATCACGTCCTCCTCATCATGATTCCAATTAATCATTCTCCAAGTGCCGAGGAAGGTTTCGTAGAATGGTTTCCTACCCACCAAACCCTCCGGTAGCTCTGAGCATTTCTTTGATATAAATTCTCTGAATTGCTCCAATACCTCTTTATCAACTTCATCAAGATCATTTACTGTGAACCTGAACCATCTCCAGAACCTAGATCTTCTACCCTCCCTCAGTAAATCCATCATTCTTATGAAGCATGGTGACGCGTGATGTGGGACAAGATCTATTACAACTCTGATATTATTCGAATGAGCTCTCTCCAGAAGAGTCTTTAGATCCTCTAATGCGCCTAGGTAGGGGTCGATACTAAAGTAATCAATTATATCATATCTATGATAAGATGGTGATGGATGTATAGGTGTCATATATATTACTTCAACCCCCAATTTCTTGAGATAATCGAGTTTCTCGATGATCCCTCTCAGATCTCCTCCTAAGAAACCTCTCGGTCTAGGAATTGCTTCTTGACTAATCTTATTCGGAGGATCATTACTTGGGTCCGCGTTATAGAAACTGTCTGGGAATATCAGGTAGTATACAGCACCCATCCACCAAAATCTTCTCTTAAAACCATGTATATTTCTAGGCTCTATATACCTCGTATCCTCAAAACCGTTGTATCCATAGAAAATCTTTTTGTTCCCCAGATCCAGTGTAAATATGTATCTAACAAGATCCTTGTTCACGTAAGCCTCAAAATAATCGTAGTAGTCATCTCTGAAGAATTTCTCCATAGGATAAATCCTCCTCCTCATATCATAATCAATAGTCACAACCTCAGCATCCTTAACCTCACCTCTGAGAGCTCTTAACCTAACCAAGACACCATCAATATACCTCGAGAGAAAAACAGGGTCATTCTCCACATGCTCAATATACTCAGGATGAACACCGCCCTCAGACAAAGCTTTTTTAAGTCTATCAACACCAACCTCAGCAACTGAGGCATTAATACTCCTACCCATGAAACTAAAACTTATCTTATTAGGATTATCATCTTCATACACATTATACAGAGAATCAACGTAGAAGTATGGGTAACGACCCTCCCAAACCCTAATCCAAGCATCACAGACATCATTAGATCTCCTCATAAGAACTCTCCCAGGAAAAAATGATGTGAAGCTAGAGACTAGATAAAGTCTCCCGACACCAACGCATTTTGTGAAGAACCTCACTATGTATCTCCCAAATCTCTTCTCACCAGATCTCTCTCTACCCATAATCTCATACATGTAGACACTCCCGATAAAATTCTCAGCGGATTATTAAAAGGATTATTAAAAACATGGTTTCGAGGAATAGCTTAGTGAACTTATAATGGCGTTTACTTAGATTATTGCTGAGAATTATAAAACTAATATTCCTGGATCAATAATCTAGGTATTCTCTAATAACTAGATCCTCTTTTGTTTCATTGAGATCATGTTTTCATTAGAATTCTTTCTTTATAAACCCCCAGTAATATATAAGCTAACACCATGATCGTGGTTAGGGAAATGTTGAAACGGGATAATCCTATCCATGATGCTATTATCTGTAGAATTACTCCTATGAAGACTCTTGTTGTTGAGGGATTAATTGTAAAGATTCTTCTGGATATCGATGCTTGCTCAACTCCATACCACCAGACACCATTTATATAGAGAACCGTGATCCATGGAAGCAAAGGATCCTCATTTACCAAAGGGATCTGCGTAATTCCTATAGCAACCATAATAGATATTATAAAAACAACAAAATCTCTGAAATCAGTGGAGCCTCTTATGCGTATGAGTGTTAGTAGGACGCTTAATGTTAATGCAACTACTGCTATTAATAAGCTGATTAAATGGATCTGACTGATTGCAACCACCCTATATAATTAAGGGATCCAATGAATCTATATCTTCTCTCAATCTAATCCTGATCCTCCCTTCAAAATCAAGTGTTTTCTTATCAACTACTCTGAATCCTATGTATATTAGCTCATTAGCACTAGATGATGCAAAAGTTATCTTACCTCTATAGTAGCTATTAACACTCATAATATATGAATCCACTATTTTCTCAGCTGTGACTGAGTTAATTATTGTAGGTAGTGTTTTTTCTTGAGATGAAATACTGGTTCTAACCACCCTAGACAAGATCTCCTTAATAATATTATGAGTAGGTGAGTCCTCAATCTTATCTGGTGGTAACACTCTACCTGAGCCTAAGCCAAATACGTCAAGCACAGGATCCTCTACCAATGGTGATATACCTGAAACAAATATATTTATTGATGAATTCACACCTCTCCTGAAGAAAGTTCCTTTAACATAGGAGAATTTAGTCTCAACAACATAGTAGGGTATGTAATAAGCTCCTCCACTCTTAACCACTGGGAGTTCTCCAGCCCCTGTTTTGCTATAGACTATTTCTCTTACTCTTGATGTGATCTCGAGCATGTCTTGAAGAGGTCTCTTATAAATCTCTCTTAATCTTCCGAAGATCGATAAGAACTTCTCAAACCAAACCATTATTTTAAGAGGATCTTCTCCAGCCATGAATAATCTATTGGCTGAGTCAAATATGTTTAGTAGAGCCTCAGCAACTGTTTTCTCAGCCTCCAGCACCCCTGAGTTAGCCTCCGGAATTGTTTTGTTAGAGACTTTATCTAATAATGATCTATATAAATCTAAAGCATTTCTTAATAGTGTGAGTGAAGCAGATGTATTCCTATTCCATAATTCATTGTATGCTGTGAGAGTTGTGTGAATAGCTCTTAACCTCTCCTTAACCAAAGATAGCTCTGGGGCGTCAGGTATTACATTAATAGCTTCCTCACAATTCTTTAGAGCCAGCAATATATCATTTCTGCTGAGAGCTCTCAACATATTTATTAGATAAGCTACTATGTAGCCATATAATAATGCCTCATTCAGAAACCTCTGATCATCCTCAGACACAGCGAATTCCTTCAATCTCTCGATCCTCATAGTCTCCTCAAAATACTGTTTCGAGTCCTCCTTAGGAGAATCGGATAAATCCAGAATAGTAAGGGGTTTTGATAAATACTGTAGATACTTTGCACGTAGATTTGATCTTGTTAGATTAATCTTAGGTCTAATCAAGTTTTGAAAGATCTGGTGTCTGGCTGCTACATCAATTGTTGTTGAAGTAATCATGGTTGAGGGGATTAATTCCCTGATCCACTTCTCAAGCTCTAATCTAAGGCTCTCTGTATAATGAGATGCATCAATTATCCTATTCACGAAACCACAGTATTCACACTTAACCCAATTCACACCTGGTTTAGGTTCTGGGAGAGGTGCTCCACAATTAGTGCATCTAAGCTTATAGATCTGCAAATAATCACCTTCTATAAGCAGTGAGCTAGATCCTCTTCCAATCAATCCTTGTAGTGGTTCTCAGAAGAGTTATTCTAGTCTCCAACTCTCTTATTCTAGCTTCGAGACGCGTCTCTAATAACTTAATTTGTTGCATAACCTGATCATAGTAGTACTTAGCTATCTCATCACTTAATCCCCTAATCATTGTGTAGCATACTTTGCATACAGCAACTTTACCATCGCTAATTAGATATGGTGTCTCTCCACTGTATCTGGATCTTATGTACTCGTTGATGGAGGCTGGAAGATATAAATAGTTGATCTCTTCACCCTGAATCTCTCTACCACAAATCCAGCATTTAGTTGATTTACCAAGTTTACTGATCTTATCACTAACGAGCTTCGCTATATCCGGTGCTGATTGTTGAAGAAATGATTCAGCCTCAGAATAAAGCTCCACGGCTCTACCAGGGTCAGTATCCTCATATTTAGCAGCTCTAATCATTTTAGCATAACCCAAATATTTTAAACCCATGACACTAAGTTGCTCATGTATATCTACAAGATCCTCAAGCAATAATCTTCTCGATCCTTTCCCCAATAATTTATTTGCAACATATTCGTATCTATCAGCTGTCTCGGGACTCATAGACTTGATCCTGCTCAAGTCGAAACTAGGTAAACTATATAGATCGGCTAATAACTCCAATTCATCTGTTAATTCAGGAGGATGAATCTTATTAGCCAAACCAAGATTCAGCTCAATACCAGGATCCAGCTTCCTGCACTGCTCAGCGGCTCTCCTAAAAGAATCTGAGGTCTTCTTAATCAAGGCATCGTAGAATAATAAGTAGAATAAGGCTAGATCCGCATTCTTCACCAATTCCGGATCTCGGGACTTCACAGCTATCTCATATGCTTGTTGAAAATTCCTTACAGCTCCCTCAAAACTGCCCTTGTCACGTTCACTGAAACCCTTATTCATATGCTCATTGAATCTCTCCTTCTCACTCTTGAAGAATATCATTCCTATGACTCCCTCATATATTTCTCGAGGAGTTCTTTCTTAAGTTTCTCGTACTCCTCCTGAGTGATTAATCCTTCATCAAGCATTTGTTTAAGTTCTCTCAACTTCTCGATTACAGGAGATTTCCTCTCAGGAGGTTGCTGAGGAGGTGGAGCGTGTGGTGTGGGTTGGGGCGGTTGTTGCATTACTTGTTGAAGAATTCCTGGCACAGCTATTAATGCACCTACCCAACCTGCGGCAGGTGATCTCCCAAGAGCTCTCATTGCCTCAATGGTCTTTACTATCTCGAGGACTTTATCCTCATCTCCTCTCTGTATAGCTAGTAGTAGTGGTAAGCCATATGTGGGATCCTCCTTCTCCATCTTCTCCAGCTGAGGAAGACCTATACCACCAATCTTCACATCTATTAATTCCAAACCTCTTTGTCTAAAAGCCTCGTATAGAGTTCCTGACTTCACCTTTGAGGTCACCTCGCTTATGTTTGAGTATATGTCCAGTGCTGTGAACCTGCTTATCTCCTGAATAAAGTTCTCGGTGAAGTAGCCTCTGATGAATTCTGTGACTGCTGGTGAGGACAGCTCCTTTGTTGCTCCAGCGATCTGTGTTAGGAATAGGACCGGATCATATATGCGGTACCAGTATTCTCCATAGCTCTGCAACTCAGTCATATACATAGTTCTCGGACTCAACCTAACTCTTGTCGAGACACCGAATCTCCCCTTGAACTGCTTCAATGATACGAATATTACGCGGGCTTTAAACGGTGTTTCTCCATAACCACCTAATACTCTGAGAACTCTTGTTAGTAGAGGCAGATTCTGTGTGGTCAGTACATGACGCCCCGGTGGGAGAACATCGTATATCTTACCATCTCTCATGAATATAGCTGTCTCATATTCATGGACTATAAGAATAGATCCCCATCGAATATCTTCGTAGGGGTAGACCCACAGAATCTCGTCTGGTCCCGGATTAACCCATTCAATAACATTTGTCTTTGCCAAGGATCATCACCCTATGATCCCGGTAAGCAACTGCTCTCTCTCAAATAGCTTCGCCTCGTAATCCTTCACAAAATTCTCTATCTCAGCTAGAACTGATCCCAGATCCTCCTTAGGAATACTCGATGAAACTAATCTATGTGTGGTGTTATTTAAAGAGTTTATCAGATCAGCTAACTTGAGATCATGCTCAAGCATCTTAACCAGCTTCTCCTCATCAACCTTATATACATGAAACAAAGGCTTGTATCCATAAGGAGCATGTCTAGTCTTCATAGCTAATGTATCTAATCTATAGATCAGGTTCTCAACACGCCTAGCGTAATCACCTGATCCACCACCGGAGATAATCATCGAGTAGAATCTCCTGAGATCATCAATACTTCTCCTCAGCATCCAATAAAGCTTCTCTCTAACAACTCTATCAGTTTCTCTAATAAGCTCCTTCTCCTTATAGCCTCTATACCCTGGAAAGATCATGAGAAGCTTCTCATATAATCTAATTTCTCTTTGACCAAGGTTTTTCAGGATATCACTCATAAGAACCAGACCTCAAGACAATACTCAGTAAAAATTTTCAATACAAGTTAATATATTGTTCCAAAGAAATTGCGGGATTAATCCTGGATCATATATAGATAAATCATTCTAATTAATCACGATATATAATACGCACCCTATATTTTTAAAGTATTAATCATGCTTTACTGATATATATGTTACAGTGAATCAAAATAATTATGTGATGTGGGAATAATCTTATTAGACTTAAGTTAAAAA
>CAZFDB010000015.1:0-3484 GCA_964517475.1 uncultured Desulfurococcaceae archaeon
TAGAGAACTTACAGAATATAATTAGAATTATAAATGAGAGAGGTTTTGTGACCTCAGCGGAACTAAGAAAAAAGATTGGAGTAGTGATAAATAAAGAGATTTTGGATAAACTACTTTCTCTAGAAAAAGATCTTAGGATTATTAAAATTAAGTATACATCAACACACAAATTCACTATCTTTAACCCTAGATTAGGTGGTGTAATACTCATCTACAAAGATCCTCAAGCAACTGCAAGATATTTATCTTCGAATTTAGTGGATCGAAACACACCTCTTAGAGTAATTAAATATCTCTTTGAATTGAATAAGATCCCGCAAGAAATTCTCGATAGATTTATTGAGACACTCAGGAATAAGGTATCAATTTCCTCTTCCTCATTTAATATCTAAATAAATTATATAGTAGACTAATACAAACTAATTGATATTCCTGGGATATAGAGGTTCCGAGTTAACTGTGTAGAAGGTAGTTTCGCTTAAAAACTTATTCCCAATATTTTCTTTGGTGACAAGCATATGAGATCATTTAATAGATCGGGTGGTTCAATGATATTAAGAATTATTTCACTATTACTTATAAGCTCAGCCGTGATGTTTCTTCTAATTAATAGTAGCAATATAATTTATTCACAAACAACACCTGAAGTATCTTCGGGGAACATTACTGTCACCTACACCTATACACTAAACACCACTATAACCACTACTCAAACTGTTTATCCAGAGACTACGGTTTTTCAAACAACGTTATACACATCCTCTATTGTTAACAACGCAAGTGTGAATACGACAATTATCCAGAATATCACAACAGTATACTTTAGAGAACTGCCCACATACACATATACTGAGTATAAAGTGCTGAGTATAACAACTACAAGACCGCCCGAGCTCACAGAGAGAGCTACGTGGATTAGTGCAGGGATCTTTGTCGGAGTCTTAGCAGGTCTAACCGTGGGATACGCATATTATGCCAGAGGAATCTCTGTCAGAGCACCTAAGAGAAAATAATTAACCCATATATAAAGATCTTAGAATTTTTCTGAGGTTTCCTCGGCTCTATGATTTGTATCTATTGCTTATAGCTTCCCAATCCTCTCTAGATAATCTCCAGCCCAAGGCTCCTGCATTCTCCTCTATATGATGAATTTTCGAGGCCTTAGGTATCGGAACAACAGGATCTATACTTATGAGCCAGTTAAGAGCAACTTGGACAGGTGTCTTACCATACTTCTCACCAATTCTTTTTAAAAATTCTTCTCTAGCCACAACTCCTTTTTCTATCGGGGTATAAGCCATGTATAACAACCCTTCTCTCTTAGCATATGGAATAACATCTCTCTCATCATTTCTATAAAATAAACTAAATCTATTCTGAACAGCTACTACATCGTATTTCTTCGAACAATATCTAGCCTCCTCAATTTGATTTACATTAAAGTTGCTAACGCCATAGAATCTTATTACTCCATTATCAACAAGTTTTTCAAAAGCTTTAATAGTTTCACAGATAGGCACATTCTCACTAGGCCAATGAAGAAGATATAGATCTATGTATGTTCCTAGTCTATTCATACTTGCTCTAGCGGATCTGAGAACAGAGTCGTATGAAGCATTAGTAGGCCAAACCTTTGTTACCACAAAGACATTATCTCTTGGAAAACCTCGTATTGCTAACCCAACTAACTCCTCTGAGTGTCCTCCACCATACATCTCTGCCGTATCTATGAGTGTGAGACCTAGTTCTAAGCCTTTTTTCAGAGCCTTTATACTCTCCTTATCTCTGCTATAATCTGGTGTCCAAAAACCACCTCCTATATCCCATGTACCCATTCCCAGGCTTGATACGCAACCTATATTTCTAAAACATTTTTTATCACTACTCATACTCATCAACTCTTTATACTATTAAATAAAATAGATTTTAAAGAAAAAGATCAATCTTCAATCGTTGCTTTCTCAAAAGCTATGATAGCAACTACGATGAAGACTAATGATAAAACTGATAATAACATTATATCTAGCAACGGATCAAATTCTGAAACACCAGTTAACCAATACCTGATACCATCGACAGCGTAGGTGAGGGGATTCGCTCTAGCAATTAATTGCATCCACTCAGGCATTCTCTGCAGAGGAAAGAATATTCCGCTGAGAAATTGAAGAGGCATTATCAGAAGATTCATGAGCATCTGGAACCCCTCCATACTATTCATCTTAGTCGCAATAGCTATCCCTAGCGATGAGAATCCTATTGATAGCAGAAAACCGTAGGCTACGGCTACGGGGACACCCTCGATTCTTAAACCCTTAGCTATGAGGAAACTAAGAGCTATTATAATCATGGAGTTTAGTAATATCACGATCGAGTCCCCAACAGCTCGTCCTAGAAGCACAAGTGCTCTAGGTGATGGTGCCACGAAAGTCTCTTTTAAGAAACCGAATTGTTTATCGAAGATCACAGATATTCCACTTATAAACGATCCTATGAATATACTCATTGAGACAATTCCTGTGGCTAGGAATGTCACGTAGTCTAACCCCCCGAATTGTTGTCTTATGAATTGATCTATCATTGGATCAGAGAAATTAAATACTCCACCCATACCCATTCCAAACAGAATTATCCATAGAACAGGTTGAACTATAGATACCACGACTCTAGATCTTGCTCTAATAAATCTTCTAATCTGTCTATAAACCATTGTATAGAAAGTATCAAAATAGATCTTCAATTAATATCACCTCCGTCTCATAATAGGTCTCGGATTACTCTCTAGACCATCTCTAAGTTCTCTACCTGTTAAATGTAGAAATACCTCGTTCAGCGAAGGTCTTCTATAGCTTATCTCAGAAATATTCAAGCCTCTTCTCTCATATTCATCGAATATCCTAGGTAGGATCTTGGTAGCTTCTTTAACAATTAATTCTACGCCCCCACCCATAATCTCTCTACACGATATAATCCCATCACCCGGCTCCAGACAAGTACTCCCGCCTTCCTGGAATCTCACGATAACAACATCGGATCCGATCATAGACTTAAGTTGATCCGCTGTTCCCTCAGCAATTACTTTTCCATGATCCATAATCCCTATTCTATCACACAACATCTCAGCCTCATCCATATAGTGAGTAGTCATTAGTATAGTCAAACCCTTCTCCCTCTTGATCCTCATTATATAATCCCAAACCCTATTTCTAGTCTGAGGATCAAGTCCTAAGGTGGGTTCATCAAGAAATAATATCTCTGGCTCATGAAGCAGAGCTCTTGCTATCTCCAATCTTCTTCTCATCCCACCAGAGAAGTATCTTACTACCTTATTCGCGTATTGCTTAAGATCCACGAAATCCAGCAATTCATTTATTCTCCTATCCAATTCTCTACCACTTAAACCATAGATCCTTCCATGAATATACATGTTCTCATAAGCTGTTAGGAATACGTCGAGAGTAGGATCCTGGAATACTACACCAATTCT
>CAZFDB010000015.1:3494-10738 GCA_964517475.1 uncultured Desulfurococcaceae archaeon
CACCTCCGCAGGTTTCTTAACCACATCTATCCCCTCCACATAAGCTTCACCTGATGTAGGTTTCAAAAGTGTTATGAGTATATTAATGGTTGTTGTCTTCCCAGCACCGTTTGGACCTAGTAAACCGTAGATCTCATTTCTAAAGACTTTGAAACTTATAGAGTCGACGGCTACCACATCCTTGAATTTCTTAACAAGGTTCCTAGTCTCAATAACAGGATCCATTAAATCACCTCTTTGACATAATCGTATTCCTCAAATCTCTCTCGAAAAAATCTATTATTCTCTTAATCTCCTCTAACTGCTCACTAGACATCTTATCTACGTTCTCATGTAATTCATGGAGAACACTAAAGATCTTGTGAATACCAATATTCTTCATCAATCTATGTTTATAAGCATGGAGCATGGCTCTCTGCAGAAGATCTTTGTTATCTTCTAAATAAATAGATCCTTTATTAGTTAAATGATAGATCTTTAATCTTCTCCCTCCTCTGATCTTCTCTGTGTAATCAACTAAACCATCTCTATAGAGACTTCTCAGAAGTGGATACATTATACTTGTTGGAGGTCTAAATCCTATCAGGTTCTCTAATTCTGCCATTAGAGCATATGCATGGCTCGGAGATCTCTTCAGGAGATCTAGTACCATAATCTTTAGATCCTCCTTGTATCTCTTGTATACCTTCATTTTAGACATGTAACTTTATATGTAAGATTATATATAAATTTTTATTTTTACACTATTTCTCTAATGATTCTCTCCTTATACTACGTATCTTTAAGAGAATATCCAGCCATCTACTTATATTCTCCAAGATCTCAATCTCCTCCTCCTCTGATAATCTTCTCATGAGAGCATCAATTCTAGATGAGGCTAAGTTCTCTAGTCTAGTCAAAACTGTTTCCATCGATACCTTACTTATCTCCTCATCTCGTGAAACCAGGTATACTCTACCATGAATTGGGCAGATTATTTCTCCACTCTTCAATTTAAATAGTGGTGAGCCACAGATGGGGCATGTCTCGGCTAGCATTGTCGCTCCGCTCCTCAAAAGATCAGCCATTTTCTTAATAGCACTCTCCCGATCAATTGTTTCTCCACTCATCAAGTAGACCAATAATATAAAAATTTATACATAGGATAAAAACTAGATTATTAATAGGATTTCTGAGACAAATTTTTTAATGGGTGATATCAGGTGTCGCAGGACATAAGAGCTCAGAGCAATGAGGCAAAACTTAAGCAAGCTCTCACATTATTAATGATGATTATCAATGACCCATCCATACCGAGAAATATTAGAAGAGCAGCTACTCAAGCAGTAAAAACACTTCAGGATAATAGTCTGAGTCCTGGTGTTAGAGCCTCAAATGCTGTTAGTGTATTAGATGAGGTTAGTCAAGACCCTAATATGCCTCTTCATGCTAGAACAACACTTTGGAATATTGTCACTTTACTCGAGACCGTAAAAGATTAGAGAGGGAAGTAGCCATAGCTGAGAGTAATAGAAATTCTTTTAGTGTGAGAGTAAGAGGGATCTATTCAACAGCATTAGCAAAAATATTTCTAGACGAAGGATTCACTCTAGGAGATCTGAGTCCAAAGCTAATTAGTAGATTAAGAATAAATAAAGAGGATCTAAGCACATATGTTGATCTAACAGTGAAAAACGATGATGAGTATAGAGATATCATAGTATTCGTAGGTTTCCCCGAAGCCGTTGAGAAAGCCGCGGATATACTCAGAAAATACTTTGCTAACTCCTTCATTGAGGAACCCAAACCACTCTACGCCGTGTATAAGGGGGTGGTGGAAAAGAGAATATCTCATAATGAGTGTCTAGTCACCTCACCCATAGGCGTCTCCGGTGTCTTAAGAGACATGTTATGCTCCCCAGGACAAGAATTGCATGTAACAATTATTGGGTATCGAAACGATCTTGAGACACCAATTCTGAAAAGAGGAATAAGCGTGGTAGGAAAATACATGATCCTAGATGATACAGGTAGAGCACAATTCTCAGAGCATATAAGAGATGCTGACGTAATTGAGGAGTTAAAAGGATTCACCGAGATCATAACTAGAGAGAATTTCGGTGTTAAATGGAGAAGTTCTTCTAAGAACACTGATACTATGAAGATCCTAGAGGAATTAAGCATTTTAAAAAAATTATATAGAGATACACTAGGTCAAATAACAAAATCTGAGAATAATAGATTCGTATACATCGGCGAGAGAATAGGTTTTATTCAATTATCAACAAAAGATCTAGAGAAATTAGACGAGATAAGATCCCTTATATACCCAACAGCACCTCTTCATCACGCATTAAAGACATTCACGAATCTGAGAAACATAGTAGATCTATTGGATCTCTTAGCAGAAAAACTTAGTAGAGAGGATTATATGAAGAGCTACTACAAATATTTAATAGAGAAAATAAGAGATAATGTAAATGTTTATATGATTCATAGGAGATTATTCTACGAAGAAACAATTAGTATAGGACCAGCTAAGGTATTATATGCTGACTTAGACTCCTCCGAGGATAATACTCTTAGACTTATACTGCAGAGATATGTTAAATCAGAAGGTGTGTATGATGGATTGAATATTCCTAAACAACCTGGAGATGTAATATTAACATTTCTTAAGACGGGTCACAGATATATATTTCATGTATACTATGATCAGAATTATGAGATAAAAGGTGTGTATATAAACGCTAATACAGAGATCTACCCATTATACGACATTGATCCAAGATCAGGTAGAGAGAACATATATTTAATCTACAATGATCTCATAATAGACGGTGTCGTAGGAGAAAATTTGAAGAAGATAATAGATGATGATGAATTCACTAAACAGTGTAGCAAGAAACGATTGAGAGAGGAGACGTGTATGAATATTCGCCATGAACTTAATAACATGATAGAAGAAGGTGATAAGCTACTGAGTTTATTTAGGGATCTATCGAAAAAAAGATCTTTAGAAGATATAGATAGTGCCTATATAGAAAACATATTTAATGAATTATACAAGTTTGAGAAGAGATGATATATTTTGAGTAATGATGTTATCTCAATAATACTCATTATATTAATGATCGAAGCATTACTTTACACAGCAACATCATCTAGTAGGAAGATTCGTGAATTATTTGAGAAAATAGGTGTTGAGATCCAGATATTCACGATATTAATAAAGAGGAGGAGTGCTCTCGATATCTTAAGTAGAGTTAGTGGAGAAAAGATCAGCGGTGTACTTTGGCTAGGTCTCATAACCATGGTTATTTCAATGATACTATTCTACTATGGAATCTATATTATTGGGATAGGCTACGTAATTAATTTCATGAAGAGTTTAGTTAGTGGAGAAACCACGACTACTCCTCCACCAATAACTCCTGTAATACCTGGTGTAACGATTACTGGTGTAGACATAATCTATATCCTTATAGCGATAGGTATAGCCATGGCATTACACGAGTTAGGACATGCAGTAGCCGCTAAGGCATCAGGTGTTGATATAAAGAGTTATGGGGCAGGACTATTTCTGATTATGCCTCTCGCATTTGTGGAGATTGATGAGGAGAAATTTAAGGTTAACAAGAAAATCGCTCTAAAGATCCTTTCAGCAGGTGTTCTCATGAATATTCTGCTCTTCATAATCTCCTTCACGATGATCTTATTAATAATAAACTTGTTGCCTTACGCAGGCGTTATTCAAGGAGCCGTAATTAGTCAAGTGGAACCTAATTCACCAGCTTATGAAGCTGGTATTAGACCCGGTCTATTAATTGTGTCTATAAATAATACACCAATATATACATTAGATAATTTTCTTAAATTCAGATCTTTGATAGTTTCAGACAACAATGTTACTCTCTACGTAATAGGTATGTATCCAAACGGCTCGTATATCGAAGCTTTTGTTCACAAACCTGCTAATGCCACAAGAATCGGTGTTGTGTTTGATGGATTGTATATTCCTCTGATAAATTTCTTTTTGGCAGCATTAGTTAAGTATGGTAGTGATGGGTATATTCGATTATTTTATGTTGAGGATCTTATTAGAGTACTTGTATGGATCAATATAATAAATATTAGTTTAGCTGTTGTTAATGCAGGACCTCTGTATATCACAGATGGCGGGAAATTTCTATCAGTGATCCTACCGAGAAGATTATCAGATATAATTCAATTAGCTACAGTCGGTGGTTTCGTGGTTGTCTTCATTGTTTCTTTCATCAGATCCATTGGTTAATTAATTATGAGTTGAGTGGATATGATTAATCTAATATTTGATACTGCGAATAGTGAGGATCTAGGCTATATATACTGGTTAGAAAAAATATGTTTCGAGGATGAGGCTTATCCTCCTCAGATACTGGCTTTCTACATAAATCTCTCTCGCGAAGGTTTCATATTGGTGAGAGACCCAGATAATAGAAGAATACTTGGATACGTAATAGGGATCTTGGAGAAAGGAGGTCGCGAGGGACATGTAGTATCAGTATGCGTAGATCCTTCTTATAGGAGGAGAGGTATAGGCATTATGCTAATGAGACGTATTGAGGAATATTTTCTCGGGAAAGGAGCCTGTGTCTCAAGACTTGAGGTCAAGGTTTCTAATAACCCGGCAATAGAGCTTTACAAGAAATTAGGTTATGAGATAAAAGAGGTTATAAGAAGTTATTACAGAGATGGTAGTGATGCTTATCTAATGATCAAGGATTTATGTAAATCACTTAGAGAAGATGTTTATCAATAATTAATTTTCAAAGTGAATGCTATGATAGAAATGAAAATGAATTGCCCTAACGATTATGTTGATATTGATGCAGTCCCCATACCTCAAGATATTAAGAATATAGTATCTAAATACTATAGGAAGCTGACACCTCCTCAAGCTGAGGCTGTTTCGCGAGGATTATTTAGAGACAGAAATATTTTAGTCACTGCACCAACAGCGAGTGGCAAATCTCTTATTGCTTACATGGCTCTGGTCAAGGCTGTTTTAGATGGTTACAAAGGAATCTACACAACACCTCTAAAAGCCCTAGCCAGCGAGAAATTCGAGGATTTATTAAAGCATTTCTCGGGTACAGGTATTAGAGTTGGTATTAGTACGGGTGATTATGATAGCTCGGGTGAGGAGTTGAGTAAATATGATGTAGTAATAACAACATATGAAAGATTAGATTCATTGCTGAGACTCAGACCATCATGGTTTAATGATGTGAAAACCTTAGTTATCGATGAGATCCATGTTTTAGGTGATGAGGATCGAGGATCTGTTATCGAGATGATTATAGCGAGAGCTATGAGATTAGGGAAGCAGATAATTGCTCTTAGTGCAACTATTGGTAATCCTAGGGAATTAGGTGATTGGCTCAATAGCGAGGTTATAATATGTGATTGGAGACCTGTCCCATTGATACAGGGTTATTATGATAGGAAGAGACAAAGAATATTTTTTGAGGATAATAGAGTAGAGGAGGTTTACGGAGATCTTGTGAGTCACAGTGTCTCGAAAACTTTAAGAGAAGATTATCAATTACTTATCTTCAAACAATCTAGGAGAGATGTTGAGAATACAGCGAATAGAATAGCTTCTGAGATAGGTCTTTTATCAAATAAATTACCTAGAGATAAGATCAGGGATCTTATAAACTATGTGAATGAGAATGTTTCCTCTAGAATAGAGAGGGAGATATTAGCAAAACTTATTGGTAAAGGAGTCGCTTTTCATCATGCTGGGTTATCACTTGAGGCTAGGAGAAGTATCGAGAAAGGGTTCAGGGAACGAGTTATTAAGGTTGTTGTGGCAACACCTACGTTAGCGGCAGGGGTTAATCTTCCTGCTAGAAGGGTAATAGTTTATGCTCATAGATATGAGAGAGGGTTCTATGAACCTATTTCTATTCTAGAGTATAAGCAAATGGGTGGTAGAGCAGGGAGACCTCAATATGATCCTTATGGAGAGATTATTATCGCAGATCTCGATCCTGAGACAGCTATAAGATACATAAAATCTCCTCCTGAAGACATATATTCAACTATTAATAATGAGAGATCTCTGAGAATTCATCTACTTGCTCTAATATCTTCCAAATACGCTAGAGATATAAATGATCTTGTTGATTTCATGAGTAAAACCTTCTACTCTTACAAGAATCATCTTACTTCCTCCTCAGGAAAAGATTATTGGAGAAGGGTAATAGCTAAGATCCTTAGAGAGTTAGAGAGATACGATATCGTGGAATATAAGAATGATAGGATCAAGGCAACGAGATTAGGAGAATTAATCTCTTCATTATACGTGGATCCTTTAACATACGTAAGATCAAGAGATATATTAGAGCACGTGGATACAGAATTAAATGAGTTATACGCTATTCAAGTAATTACTTTAACACCAGATTTCCTACGAAATATTAATAGAAGAGTAAGGATCAAAGATCTCTACGAAGAAATTATGGAGCATATAGATAGAGGGATGCTACCACCAATCCCGGAGGATGTAGACGACGAATTGTATATAACAGCTTTTGCTTATTCAAAGGCTCTCAATATGTGGATTAATGAAGTTGATGAAGATGATATAATGAGGAACGTAGGTATACCATTAGGAGATCTCAGAGTAGCTATAGAAACCGCGACATGGATCTCCTATGCATTATCAAAGATCTTTTCAGAAACAGATCTAAGAAAGTACTCAAAGATCTTTAGTATATTGTCTAAGAGACTAGAGAGTGGTGTGAAAGAAGAATTACTAGTATTGACTAGTCTGAGAAGTATAGGTAGGATCAGAGCACGATCTCTGTATAAAGCTGGTGTGAGGAGTATTGATGATCTAAAGGAATTATCTGCTAATCAACTATTATCAATAGAAAGTATTAATAAAGGAGTAATTCGTGAATTATGTCAACAAATCCCTGACGCTCTATTCTGTAAAGAAATAGATCATATGTAGATAAAAATCGCCTCAATTACAATTTGAAAAACATCTAATGTGCTTCTGATCTAGACATTTTATTTTTATAATTAGCTGGGATTAATCAGTGAAAGAGAATGTTTTTCTCGCTCTCTTAGTATACTCGTTGATTATAAAAATTATGGTATAGGATTGATGCTGAGTATTACAGATATGCTCAGAAGTATCAATATTGATCATATCAGATCTAAATTCACGTATTATCATGTTATAAAACTCTTAGACCTAATTGAGAGAC
>CAZFDB010000016.1:0-10708 GCA_964517475.1 uncultured Desulfurococcaceae archaeon
GAGGGTTTTGAACAATACACAACAACTGGGGGCAGATACTCGAAATTTAGATTAGTTATCGAGAGATTAGGGGAGGTCTATAGATTAGCCAAGAAGAATAATATTGTTATAAAAAGACTTCATGCTCATATAGGCTCAGGTATCATGGATCCTAGTACTCATATACGTGTATTAGAGAAACTCATTGAGTTATCTAGAAATATTGAGAGTGTTGAGGAGTTAGATATAGGCGGTGGATTCGGGATATCATACGAAGATGATCGTGAATACCCCTTCGAAGAATTCTTCAAGAAATTAGCTGATGCTATAAGAAAAGAGGATCGGATCAAGAAAATATTTATTGAACCAGGAAGATTCTTGGTAGCTAGATCAGGGGTTTTGGTAGCTAGAGTAACCGATGTGAAAGATTTCGAGGATAAGAGAATTGTTTTAGTAGACACAGGATTTAATCATCTTATTAGACCAGTCCTCTACGGAGCAAGACATAGAATTATTGCACTAAATAAATCTGATGATAATAAATTCTTAACCGATGTATACGGTAATCTATGTGAATCAACTGATTACTTAGCCAAAGACATATATCTCCCTAAAACAGATGTTGGTGACCTAATAGCGATCTTAGACACGGGCGCGTACGGGTACTCAATGGCTTCGAGATATAATATGAGGGATCTTCCGAAAGAATATGTGTTTTATAGAGGCAAGATCGAGTTATCAAGAGAAGAGAAGATCCACGCCATGTGTGCAAGCGAGTAAATTTTTTAATGGTTAAGTATCTTTATCTACACATCCATGTGCCCTATTAAATTTCTAGGATTCTCTCTACTCATAATATTATTAGCGATTTGACGTATATCAAATCATATAACCTTACTTATTCTAATAGATCATCTATATCTTTAGTAGCGATATAATTTATTAATGAAATGATCAATTTGTAGATACTTTTAATCTAATGTTTTTACCAATTTTACAATTATTCGAAAGTATAAATAAGTAGTTAAGTAAATAAAATTTATAAATTCTCCGAAAAATATCTATAAACGAGGATGGTATTCTTTGCGACTTCTAAATCTAGAGAAACTTTTTATACCCATAGGTAGATTGAGGGTAGAGCCAGAACTTTGTAAAGGTTGTGGGTTTTGTATCGAGTTTTGTCCTAGGAAGATCCTTGATTTCTCTGAGGATGTTAATTCCAGAGGTTATCACTACCCTATTATAAAGAAGGGTTTAGAGGATCAATGTGCTGCTTGCGGTATGTGTCAGAGGATTTGTCCTGACTACGCTATTTATCTCGAGAAGATTGAGAAGATCCCTGCTTCGAAGCTGGTGAGATAATGCCTGGGTTGCTTAAACCAGGTAAATATTTTATGCAGGGGAACATAGCTATAGCCGAGGCGGCTCTGATCGCTGGATGTAGATTCTATGCTGGGTACCCAATAACACCATCAAATGAAATTGCTGAGTGGATGTCTAGGAGACTGCCTGAGGTAGGTGGAGTATTTATTCAGATGGAGGATGAGATCGGTTCTATAGTCGCTGTGCTCGGAGCCTCGGCTGCGGGTGTTAAGGCTATGACTGCTACGAGTGGACCTGGTTTCAGTCTTATGATGGAGTCTATTGGTCTAGCCTCTATGATGGAGATCCCTTCAGTAATTGTTAATGTTATGAGAGCCGGTCCAAGCACTGGTATACCGACACTTGTTGGTCAAGGAGATATTATGCAGGCTAAATGGGGTTCTCATGGAGATTATGAAATAGTTGCTTATCTACCCAACAGTGTTCAAGAAGCATTTGACTTAACGATCAAGGCTTTTAACACTGCTGAGAGATACAGGATCTTAACAATTGTTCTAGCTGATCAAGTCATTGGTCACATGATAGGGAAGCTGGTGGTTCCCGACTATAGTGAGATTGAGATTATTGAGAGAGAGAAACCCACGGTTCCGCCTGAGGAGTATCTGGTGTCTGACTCCAGATACCTCGTTCCTCCAATGGCTATTGCTGGTATGGGCTACAGAGTTAATTATGATAGTTTAACTCATGATGATAGGGGTTATCCATCAGTTGATAGAGATGTATCATTCAGATTAATTCAGAGACTGGTTAGGAAGATCAGGGAGAATGAGAGGAAAATAGCTGAGTGGGAGGAGTATGAGACAGATGATGCAGACTTACTCATGGTTGCTTATGGATGCACATCAAGATCTGTTAAAGAAGTGGTTAAGAAATTAAGAAAAGAAGGTTTCAGAATAGGTCTCTTCAGACCAAAAACTGCGTGGCCATTCCCGTGGTGGAGGATCAGGGAATTATCTGAGAAGGTTAGCAAGATCGTTGTAGTAGAGATCAACATGGGTCAAATGGTTCATTTAGTAAGAGAGTACGCAGCCAGAGACATAGAGATTATGCATGCCCCATACGCACCTGGGTACATGCCTGATCCTGGGTACATAGAAGGTATTGTACATAAGGTGTATGGTGCATGAGTTCCGTATCTGATAGATTTAGATTAAGAGAATTCTCAGCAACAGCTCTATCAACATTCTACAAAGGTTTAGAAGAGGTTATTAGAGTTGATAGAATGCCTCATATATTCTGCCCAGGATGTGGACTAGGGATCGTTTTAAAAGGTTTGGCTGAGGCAATACTGAAATCAGGTATCCCAGTAGAGAAACACGTAGGTGTTTCAGGAATCGGGTGCACCGGGAGACTACCCGGTTACCTAAAGATAGATGCTTACCACGTAACACATGGGAGACCAATAGCATTCGCCGTTGGTTTAAAACTAGCTAATCCAGAACTCGAGGTAACAGTGGTTGGTGGAGACGGAGACATTGTCACGATAGGAGGTAACCACTTTATACACGCTGCTAGGAGGAATCATGATATTAATGTGATTATAGTCAATAACTTCATATATGGAATGACCGGTGGTCAATACGGAGCAACAACTCCTGTGGGATCCTACACAACTACTTCTCCATATGGACATGTCGAATATCCCTTCAATATACCATTACTAGCATATGCTTCTGGAGCAACATTTATTGCTAGATGGACACCTATACACTATGCTCAGATGGTAGATACATTTATTCAAATGTTTGAGCATAAGGGCTTCGCAGTAGTTGAGATAATTGCTCCATGTGTTCTTTATGGAGAGAGGAATAGATTTCCATCATATACTGATATGGTTAAGTACTTCAGAGATAGATGTGTAATTGATAATGAAGCTGATCTGCGAAGCATAGGTATCTCCCTAGACCCCAAAGAACCATTGGTTATAGGAGTATTTTATAAAGTAAGGAAGAAAACCTACGAAGAGCTATATAGAGAACTTATTGAGAGAGTATCGAAGGGAGGTGTCAGAGAATGATTATACGTGTAAGATTAGGTGGTTTAGGAGGACATGGAATAGTTCTAGCGGGAAGAATCCTTGGAACCGCAGCTGTTAAAGCCGGTTATGATGCTGTCATGACTATTGCTTATAGTCCTGAGCAGAGAGGTGGTTGGTCTAAATCAGATGTTATTATCTCTAGTGAAGAAGTTGATTACCCATACATATCATCTCCAGATATACTAGTTGTCACAACACAAGAGATGTATTTCAGAGAGATAAAGTCACTGAGTCCTGAGGGGTACTTAATATATGAATCCTCTCTCGTTAAGCCTTCGGAAGAGGATTTCTATAGAGAGAGAATGATTGGGGTCCCAGCAATCCAGTTGGCTGAGGCTACGGTGAAGAGGAGGATTGCTATGAATATGGTTCTTGTGGGAGGTGTTATTCACCTAATAAAAATCATTGATCCTAGATATGTGGAGGAGGCAATTAGAGAAATTGTTAGAAGAGGGACTGAGGAGATGAATATAAAAGCTTTCTATAAGGGTATCGAATACTTATCTTCATTAACACGAGGCTGATCAGAATGGATGGGAACAGAGTTCTCGTAATAGGTGGTGGAATAGCTGGTATACAAGCAACACTGGATCTAGCTAACTCAGGAGTAAGAGTTGTTCTAGTAGATAGATCACCTACGATAGGAGGTAAAATGGCTTTATTAGATAAAACATTCCCAACACTTGATTGTAGCATATGTATTGAGGGACCATTGATCTCGGACGCCAGTAGACATCCAAACGTGGAGTTACTTGCTCCAGCAGAAGTTATAGAAGTCTCAGGTGATAGACCACCCTATAAAATCAAGATCCTTGTTCACCCAAGATATGTTACTGATGCATGTACTAAATGTGGTAAATGTGCTGAGGAGTGCCCGGTAGTGGTTCCATCAGAATTCGATGGTTTCGTGGGTGCTAGAAAAGCTATTTATCTACCATTCCCACAGGCGGAGCCTGGTAGATATATTATTGATATAGAGAATTGTTTGAATAAACCACCTAACTATCTACCCTGTGATAGATGTGTTAAGGCATGTGATATTAAAGCAATTGATTTCTTGATGAAACCTAAGATCGTGGAGAGAGAGGTATCATCAATAATAATTGCTACAGGCTACGAATTAATTGATTCATCAAATATTCCGTGGACAGGGTATAAGAAGTATCCAGATGTAATAACATCGTATCAGTGGGAGAGAATGATTAATGCAGCCGGTCCATCAATGGGTCATATTGTTAGACCAAGTGATCATAGAGAACCTGAGAAGATCCTATTCATATCATGTATAGGATCTAGAGATAGGAGATACGTGCCGATATGCTCAGCATTCTGCTGCACATACCTCCTAAAACAAGCTATTCAAGCCAAGATGCATAAGATTAAACATGTATCAATACTTTACATGAATGATATCAGAACATATGGGAAGGGGTTCGAGCATTTCTATAGAAGAGCTAAGCAAGAGGGTGTAGAGATCTTATTTGGTAAACCAGTAGGTGTTGTTGAGAAAAACGGGAAATTATTAGTGAGATTCGAGAATACGGAGACTGGAGAGATCGAGGAGAGAGAATACGATCTAGTTGTTCTTGCACCAGCAGTTAAACCACCTAAGGAGCTAGATAAATTAGCGAAGGTACTAGGTGTGGAGATGAATGAGTTTGGGTACATAAAGACCACACCACTAAACCCAGTAGCTACATCAAGAGAAGGAGTATTTGTGGCTGGTTCCGCATCTCATCCCAAGGATATATGCGACAGTGTTGTTGAGGGTGGAGCAGCTGCTGCTATGGCTCAGAAGAGGATTAGGATTAGAGAGTGGCCGTACAAAGAATTCAAACCAGATCCCGAGATAAAGTATGAGATACCTAGAATAGGTGTCTTCATATGCCACTGCGGAACCAATATTGCTGGAGTAGCAGATATACCTCATCTACTAAAAGAAGTCTCTAAACTACCTAATGTTATGCATGCAGAGGATCTAATGTTTGCATGCGCTAGATCTGGTCTTGAGAGAATTAGTCAAGTAGTTAGAGAGAAGAAACTTAATAGAGTAGTTGTCGCGGCTTGTAGCCCTGCTACGCATCTGAGGTTCTTTAGAGATGCTGCCGCTGATGGTGGTATGAACCCATACACTGTTGAGATGGCGAATATAAGGAATCTGTGTACATGGGTTCACCCAGACACGGAGATTGCTACTAGGAAATCTTTTGATATGATTAAGATGATTGTGAGGAAAGCATCTTATCTAAGACCACTTGATAAGATCAGGATACCTGTTGTTAAGAGGGTTCTTGTCATAGGCGGAGGACCAGCCGGGTTGGCTGCGGCGGCTACTACGGCAAGAGCTGGTTTAGAAACTATTCTTGTTGAGAGAGATAGTGAGTTAGGAGGGTTCTTAAGAAGAATTAAGAGAGTTGCGCCAAGTGGTGTAAGTGCTAAGGAGATACTTGATGAATTAATTAGAGAGGTGAGGGATGCTGGTGTTAAGATAATCACTAATACACAGGTTGTTGAGGTATCTGGTTTCGTAGGTCAACTCCAAGTTAAGTTGAGTAATGGTGAGGAGTATGTTGTTGGAGCAATAATAGTTGCTGTTGGTGGAGAACCTTATACACCAATTGAATTCGGATACGGATCCTACAAAAATGTTTTAACCACACTTGATCTTGAGGAAATAGGTGTTGAGAACCTAGGTAAGAGAGTTGCTATCATAAATTGCGTGGGTTCTAGGAATAGTCAGAGAGGATGCTCAAGATTCTGTTGTCAATTAGCTCTATACAAAGCTCTTGAGATCAAGAGAACAGGTAGAGATGTAGCTCTCATCTACAAAGATCTCATGGCTTACACACCGGAGGCTGAGGATCTGTATAGGAGAGCTGCTGAGGAAGGTGTAATATTCGTAAGAGTACCTAGAGACTCTGATCTTCAAGAAGTGATTCGTTTCGATGGCGAGATCCTGAGAGTGTTTGATAGAGAACTTAGAGAAGAGATCGAGTTACCCGTAGATAATGTTATCCTAAATATAGGTATTATACCTAGTAAGAGTATAGATGAGATATCAAAGATCCTCAGGATCTCTAAAGATAAAGAAGGATTCTTACTAGAGTCACATCCAAAGCTAGGCCCGGTTGAGAGCCTCACCACAGGAATATTATTAGCAGGTGTGGCACAGGGGCCGAAGACTATTTCTGAGAGTATTGCACAGGGATTAGCCGCGGCTTCAAAAGCAATATCGATCCTTAGCATAGGATTTGTTGAGAAAGATCCATTTATACCACAGATTGATAAGAGTAAATGCAAATTATGTATGCTCTGCACAAAAGTCTGTCCCTATGGAGCATTGAGAGGTGAGGTTGGTAAATACCTCAACTTCTCACCAGCGGCTTGTATGGGTTGCGGTAATTGTGCTGCGGAGTGCCCAACCGGGGCAATAACCATACCAGCATTCACGGACGAGGATATATTCGCCCAGATAGACGCCGCCTTAGAAGAAGAACCTGAGAAGAAAGCTATTGTATTCACATGTGCATGGTGCTCCTACGCAGCATCTGATAACGCTGGTATACTAAAACTCGAGTACCCATCTATTGGGAGACCTATTAGATTAATGTGTTCATCAAGGGTCTCTTGGAAACATATTGAGAGAGCATTTGCTAGAGGAGCTGCGGCAGTCGCTGTCACGGGTTGTAGAATAGGAGACTGCCACTACATAACAGCTAATTACCAGACTGTTAAGAGATTTGAGTTGTGGAAGAAGAGATTAGAGCATCTAGGTATTAGACCAGAGAGATTGCAAATGAGATTATTCGGAGCCCCCGACGTAACTGATCTTGTTGATCTTATGAAAGAACTTGAGAGAATAGTAGCCTCGGTGACAAAAGAAGAGATTGAGGAGACCAAGAAGAAATTAGCTAAGGCATTAACTTCATCGGGGTGATTAGATGAGGATTGATTTCTTGGTTAGAGAGAGATTAATGAAGAGATCAAGTAATACATTAGGACTATGCTTCCAATGTGGAACATGCACAGCAACATGCCCATTATCAGGTGAGGCATCAATTAACTATGTCAGAAGATTAATTAAATATGCACAGTACGGCTTTGTACCATCTGATGAGAAAATTATTGATTTCATATGGAGATGCACTACATGCGGATCATGCGCATCTTCATGTCCAAGAGGTGTTGATATACCCTCTATAATACGTGGCTACAGAGAGATTCTTCAGGAGAAGAGAATAACTGATCCTAAGATAACCGAGACCCTATGGAGATTATATGAGGCAAAGAACCCATGGGGATACTCATCCTCAGATATAAAGAAATTTAGGCTGAGCCTCAAAGAACTAACTCAATCAACACAGAAACCTGACTATATAATATTCACTTGTTGCTCAAGCGTTATTGACCCTGTCTCGCAGAGAGTACTCAGATCATTAAATAAAGTGCTTAGAAGCCTGGGTTATAAAACAATTGTTTTGGAGCCTACGTGTTGTGGACACGTGATCTACGACTCCGGTGAATTAGCTTTCCTCGAGGAGTATTTATCCTATGTATCAGATCTACTTCTTAAATTAGAGGCTCCATTAATAATTCATTCACCACATTCACTATACATGTTCCAGAGAATTTATCCAGAGTATGGAGTTAAGATCCCTGTGGAGATTTATCACCACACACAAATACTCTATGAATTAATCTCAGGAGGAAAACTCAAGTTAAAATCTACTGGAGAAATAGGTTTAGTAACATACCATGACCCATGTTATTTATCAAGATATCTCAGGATCACGGAGGAGCCTAGACACGTGATCGAGAATATACCTGGTGCAAAATTAATTGAGATGGAGCATAACAGAGAATACACATTATGTTGCGGAGCTGGAGGAGGGAGAATATTCTCTGAGGAAAAAGGTGTTAGAATGGCTTCATATAGACTTAGAGAAGCCAACGAGTCTAATGCAAAGATCCTTTCAACATCATGTCAATTCTGCCTAAGAATGTTTATTGACGAGGCCAAGGTTATGAAAACTGATTTATCTGAGATAATAGACGTCTCCGAGCTAGTCTCAAGACTGCTCTAGGGGGGTCGAGATGAGTTGGAGTGGTATTGGTGTATTTATTGAACAAGACGAGGGGGTTGTGGAGGAGACTTCGTTAGAGATTCTTGCTAGAGCTCGTGAATTAGGGGATCAGTATGGTATTGATGTGAAAGCATTTTTATTAGCTGATAAAGCTCGTGAATTAGCTAAGAAGATACGTGGATACGGGGCATCGAAGATAATATATGTGGATAACCCATTATTCAGAACATATTTAACAGATGTCTTCACCGAGACTATGTACAGATTAGTTAATAAGTATAAGCCCAGATACCTACTATTCCCAGCAACAAGAGACTCGAGAGATTTAGCGGGTAGATTAGCTATTAGATTAAGAACATGTTTACTTGCTCATGTAATATCAATTGACATAGATCCTTCCACAATGAGAATGAATGCCGCGGTCCCAGGCTTCGGAGGAAGTGTTGCAGCGGTCTGCGAATGTTTAACAATGCCTGAGATGGCTACTGTGACCCCAGGGGTCTTTACCCCGAGGATCTATGATTATGTGAATCCTGAATTAATAGACGAGTCCGATATAAGTAGAGATCTCTCTAGTATTATTAGGAAGATCAGTAGAGTTAAGTCGCCTAGACCAGATGTTTCGAAAGCAGAGAAAATAGTTATTGCTGGTGCAGGATGTCTACAGGATCTTGAGACAATTAAGAGTTTCGCTAGGGAGATAGGAGCGGAATTCGCAGTCACTAGACCAGTGGCTGACGCAGGACTAGCACCAAGAGATCTTCAGGTGGGTTCTACAGGGATCACTCTTAAATCTAAGATAGCTATAGTACTAGGAGCAAGTGGAGCTCCTCACTTCGTCTCAGGTATAAGAGATTGTGGGTATGTAATATCTGTAAATATTGATCCTGAGGCTCCGATAAAGGATTACTCAGATATATTCGTAGTAGGAGACCTATATGAATTCATAAGAAGAGCACTCGCGAGGTTGAGAGGCTGATCAATATGAGTTCCGAGCCGCTATACATAGCTACGATGAAAATTGTTCCTAAACCAGAGGAAATAGTCTTTGACCCTGTAACGAAGACAATAGATAGATCAAAGGCAACTAACGAGATAAACCCAGCTGATAAAAATGCTCTCGAGGAGGCTCTTAAGGTGAGAGATAGATACGGTGGGAGAGTAGTCATTGTCTCGATGGGACCACCATTCTTCGAACCATTCCTAAAGATAGGGGTTTCAATGGGTGCTGACGACGCGATCCTGATAAGCGACAAAGCACTTGCTGGAAGCGATGCCTACGTTACCTCTAAGGTTCTTGCGAGAGCTATTGAGAAGATAGGGACCCCAACACTAATATTCTGCGGGGAGGAGAGCTCGGACGGATCAACGGGTCAGGTTCCTCCAGGTATAGCTTCTTGGCTAAATATTAATCAAGCAACATATGTATCAAGAGTTCTTGAACTAGATCTATCTAGAAAAGTAGTTGTTGTGAGAAGAACTATAAAGGGAGGATACGAGGATCTGGAGATCCCGATACCAGCTGTATTAGCAATCGAGTTAGGAGCAAATACGCCTAGACTACCAGATTTTAGAAGAAAGAGATGGGTTGATAGGGAATTCAAAGTTAAGATATGGAATCTAAATGATCTTGGTCTTAAACCAGATGAGGTAGGTTTAACGGGCTCACCCTCTAGAGTTAGAGAACTAAGAGAGATTAAGCCACCCGAGAGATTAAGAAGAGTTATCGAGGATCTTGATGAGGCAATCAATGAATTACTGAAGCTTATAAAGAAATAAGACATTAAACATTATAAATCAAGTATTTCTTGAAAAATAATTATTTTTCTTAAAGTAAGTCTATTTATTAACCATACACAAAATTTATATTTTAAAGAATTAATACATTAATCGGGTCTTATCATGTATAAACTCAAGAATTGTAATACTTGTATTTATTGGAGACCTCTTCAACATCATCCATCCATAGGTGTTTGCGTAGCTAATAATAAAACAGCTAATAGATGCGGTTCATGTGATAAGTATACGAGATTAAATTTATCATATTTCGATTTTATGTGGTGCGTGGACTGCGCAACTTATGTCTATAGAAATGAATATGATCTTCACATCGGGCACGGTCTATACCCTGAACCCTATATAGATCCTGATTTTCATGAGGAGACTTATACAGCTGGTTAAACAATAAATCCATTTTTCATTATATTCATATTTTGTTTCTTAA
>CAZFDB010000017.1:0-10556 GCA_964517475.1 uncultured Desulfurococcaceae archaeon
AGTTGGGGAGAGCGGTTCCGGGAAAACAACATTGGCTTAGGGACTGATGTATCAAATCGATCCACCAATGGTTAAGATGGGTGGGAAAGTATTCTATAGATTAAAGATAAGTGGAAAATCACCCGATGAGTACAAAGAGATAGATTTTGACAATATACCACAGAAAATGTTAGAGAGATTAAGAGGTGAGGAGTTATCAATAATACCACAGTACTCAATGGATGCTCTAAACCCAACGATGAAGATAGGATCATTTATTAGAGATGTGGCGAGATACCATGGGAAAGAACCTGAAAAGATATTAAATATCGCGTTAGAGAGATTCAAGACCCTTGGACTACCCAACGATATACTTGATAGATACCCACATGAACTCAGCGGAGGAATGAGACAGAGAGCTGTTGTGGCTATGTCAACAATACTCAACCCAAGATTCCTTGTCGCGGATGAGCCAGTATCCAACCTAGACGTTGTTCAACAACACATAGTAATAGATTTCCTAACAGAACTAGTTGAGAAGAAAGTGGTTGAGACACTACTAATGGTAACACATGATCTTCCACTAATAATTGAGAAGGCTAGATACCTCCTACTGATGTATGGAGGACATATCGTTGAGAGCGGTGAGAAAGAAGATATTTGGTCAGAGCCTCTGCACCCCTACACCAAGATGTTCCTAGAATCAATACCACCTGTAGGCGTAAGAATAGAGGAGAAGAGGATCAGGGGTGTGCCGGGGAACCCGCCAGACCTGAGATTCCCGCCACCAGGATGCAGATTCCATCCAAGATGCCCATTCGCAATAGATATATGCAGAGTTCAGGAGCCGCCGGAGATAGAAATTAAACCAGGTAGAAAAGTTAAGTGCTGGTTATACCACGATAAATTCAAGGCAAGGAGGTGAGGAGGCAATGCCTAAACCACTACTAAGTGTGAAGGATCTGACAAAAACATTTGTTTCAGGATTAGCTAAGAAGAGAATTGTGAGAGCATTAGACAACGTATCATTCGTTGTCGGTGAGAAAGAATTTGTTGCATTAGTAGGAGAAAGCGGATCTGGGAAAACGACTCTGGCGAGAATAATACTTAGATTAACACCACCTACATCAGGAGAAGTTATTTACAAGGGCAAGAATATTTGGAGCCTCGAAGACGAGGAGTTGAGATGGTATAGATCAGAGGTCCAAGGAATATTCCAAGACCCCTACACAAGCTTCAACCCATTCTACAAAGTTGATAGAGCATTGAAAGTAGCCGTGAGAAAATTCTTAGGTGATGAAGACCCTTATAAGGTGATAAGATCGGTTCTAGAAGCCGTTAGATTAAATCCAGATGAGGTGTTGGGGAGATATCCACATCAGTTATCCGGGGGACAGCTCCAGAGAATATCTGTTGCGAGAGCACTTATACCGAGACCGAAGCTGTTGATAGCTGATGAGTATATTAGTATGGTTGATATGTCAACTAGAGTAGATATAGTTAATTTAACAAGAGATCTAGTAGATAGATTCGGTGCAAGCGTGATAATGATCACGCATGAGATGAATATGGCTCTATACGCAACTGATAAAATGATTGTATTATTCAAAGGAAGAATAGTTGAGCGTGGAGACACGAGAAAGATAATGAAGGATCCTTTGCATCCATACACTAAATTATTGATCGAGGCACTGCCTAGTATCGAGAAGAAAGTTGAGAGAAAAATACTTCAGAAAACAATTGATGCACAAATAAAGGGTCTTAGAGAAACACCTAAGGGATGTATATTCGCCTATAGATGCCCATTCGCAAT
This sequence comes from uncultured Desulfurococcaceae archaeon, assembly GCA_964517475.1. GTDB lineage: Archaea > Thermoproteota > Thermoprotei_A > Sulfolobales > AG1 > WYEN01. Next base: position 1,793 of record CAZFDB010000017.1, read on the forward strand.
CGATAAATGCTTCGCAGAAGAACCACCTACTATTCAGGTAGACAAGAACCACTACGTATCCTGCTGGCTCTACGCAGAAGAGGAATAATTACTTCTCGTAGAAATCAATAGAGTTTCTCCAAAGAATCTTCTCCTTAGCCCCACTGGGTAGATCAGAGTAGATAACTCTATACAAAGAAGCCTCTGGATAAGATATCGGTGTCTTAGTTGCTAGTAACACAAGATCTTCTCCTAATGAACTTACTAATTCCCTGACCCTATCATATTGATAGCCGTATAAAGTATCACTAGAGACATCTACATAGATCTCTAGATCAGATATTTTACCAAGATAATCTCTTAATAAATCATATCTAAATGATGATAAAAGAATCTTTCTACCACAGATCTTATCTATGCTCCTAAGGAATTGCTCGAATTGACCCTTTTTAATCAAGAACCTCAGTATATATCCCCTATGCATCTCTCTAAGATCCTCTAGTAAATCAAGGATCACAACTCTCTTATTCTCACCACACATATACTCAATGAACCTGATAGTGTCTCTAGACCCAATATTAAAGCCATGGTAAGCTGGAGCTATAATATATGCTTTGTAAACAGGATCTAATAATTTCTCGAGAAAAAACTTATTCGTAGGCAAATAACTCGGGTTGTGCCCAGCCAATAAATATGTCCGAGGAATACTTACTTTATCAATGGCTTCTCTAAAGATCTTCTCAGCGATCCTATTAGCCTCCAAAGGATCTCTGTAGAATAGAGATGATATATAAGCTACATAGATCTTCTCAAAACCTTTCTTCATTAAGTAACTAACTACATCTACTAGATCCTCGATAAATAATTTTCTGAAGGGGTATTGTCCGAAGAAGGCTAATGCATCAATCACAACTAAACACCCTACATGGATTATCACGATAAATCATTATCTTCACACTAGGATCAATAGATGATCCCTCGATCCTGGCAATAGAGGTTGTATAGATATTATCACTACCAAAAACAATATTCTCCTTAAAATAATACTTGACCAAAGCCTCAATAACACCACTATCCCCAACACTACCACCTGTATCAATATATAGATTCCTAGCATCACATAGTCTAAGGATCTCGATAGTATTCTCCCAATCACCTCCACCAGATATATGAGCTATTATGAACCTAACTCTACCCCATCTACGAGCTAATCTACACATATCTCTCACACCAGCTTCACCAACTCTGCTCCTCGGATAAAGGCGATGAGCAACGTGAATAAGTAAAGGGACATCATACTGCTTAGCTAATTCTGCATAGGGCTCAACTAATTTAATTCGTGGTTTAACTGATCTGTAGATCTCACCAACTCCTCTGAAACCTTCTCTAAGAAGCTTCTCAGCGATCTTGATATCATCTGGATTGAGAAGATTCACGTAGACAACTCCTCTCAAAACCCTATTCCTCTTAACAAGTTCATGAACTCTTAAGTTTCCTCTAACAATATCTTCGTGTCCAGCATTTATATCACCTAGATCAAATGGGTATATAGATGCAAACGCTATCTCAACACCGAATTTCTCGAATGCTTTAAAAAGATCGTTGTTAAGATCATCGTTATAAAATACGTGAACATGAGTATCTATTATACCTAGACCAACCCTCCTAAGATCCTCAATTATCATATCATACTAATTATCCCTACCTAAAATATATCTCTGGTGATTGTCACGGGACCGATGCCGCCGAAGAATATATTGAGTAAATTAAGAGAGGGAGGATTCATAGTTGCTCACCCACTGGCACTTACAAAAGATCTTAAGATAGATCTTGTTAGACAAAGCATGTTGACAAGATACTATTTATCAGCAGGAGCCGATGGTGTAGCAATAGCTGTTCACACAACACAATTCAAGGTTCACGATGATTTCGAGAATATGTATAGACCACTTCTACAATTAACAAATGAAGTAGTTGCGGAATGTGAGAAGAAGATCGGTAGAGAAGTAATTAGAGTGGCTGGTGTAGTAGGGGATCTTAGGCAGGCATTGATAGAGGCTAAAACAGCTCATGAACTAGGCTACCACGCAGCACTGCTAAGTCTCCATAGACTCAAGGGCTACTCCGAGGAAAGGATCCTTGAGTTCATTAAGGAGATCTCTAAAGAAATAGCTGTATTCGGATTCTATCTACAACCAGCGGTAGGAGGATTAAAACTGAGTTATAGGTTCTGGAGAAGATTTGCTGAGGAAGTGGATAATTTAGTTGCTATTAAAATAGCTCCATTCAATAGATACTTCACAATAGATGTTGTTAGAGCAATAATAGATTCGGGTAGGAGTGAGGAAATAGCTCTCTACACAGGTAATGACGATAATATAATAAATGATCTGTTGACCACATATAGATTAAGAGATGAGAAAGGGGAGTATGTTGAGACAAGTATAGTTGGTGGCTTATTAGGGCACTGGGCTATTTGGACAAGAAGATCTGTTGAGATATTCAGGTTCATAAAGAAGATTAGGAGGGAGAAGAGAGATATTCCTTCTGAGCTACTGATACTCAATACTCATGTGACTGATGCTAATAAAGCAATATTTGATGTTGATAACGGGTTCAAAGGATCTATTGCAGGAGTCCTCGAAGTATTGAGAAGATCCGGTTTTTTGGAGGAGGTCAGAGTACTTGATCCTGATGAGAATCTCTCTCCAGGTCAGATTGAGGAGATTGATCGTGTCTATAAAATGTATCCACATTTAAGAGATGATGAATTCGTATCTAAATACCTAAATAATTGGTTTGAGGGTAGATGCGTAGGCTACGAAACCTTAAGAGATCTGGGTATAGATGATATTAGATCAATGCTTCGGTGAGTGATTAATTGAATAGATATGTTCTAGGAATCGATTCTGGGGCGAGTAAGATTGAGATAGCTGTTATCACAGAGAAAGGGGATCTGGTTGAGACAGTATATGTAGAGAGATCTGGTAACCCAGCATCTATTGGTATAGAGAGATATTGCGAAAATATACTCTACGCATTAAATAAAGCATTGGATAAGGTAAGCGAGAAAGAATTAATTGGTTTAGGGATCGGTTTAGCAGGTTATTTAGAAGGTTTATGGAATAATGATATTATTAGATGCATAAATAGGAGAGTAGGTATAGGCGGCGAGAATATCTCAATTTTCGAAGACATAGTATCTGCACATGTATCAATCCACTTATTAGGAGACGGTGTAATAGGGATCCTTGGAACCGGAAGCAATTTCTATGGAGTTTGTAGAGGGAGGGTGTGGAGAGTTGGTGGATGGGGTCATTTAATAGATGATCGTGGAGGAGCCTACAGTTTTGGTTCAAGAGCTCTGTCCTACGTAGTCAAATCATTAGATGGCAGGATCGGATACACAAAATTAGTTGACTACGCATATGAATACTTCAAAGTCTCGAATGTACATGATCTTGTGTCTAAGATATACTCAAGCGAGGATCCTAAGAAACTAATAGCTTCATTCGCACCCTACGTATTTAGAGCCGCGAAAGAAAATGATGAATACGCACTAAAAATACTTGATGAAGAAATAAGCGAAATTATCCTCGCCATAGAGACTGTTTATAGAAGACTGGGGTGTCTAGAAGCACCATTAGGTATTATAGGTTCATTGTATAGAGAGAATAGAGATATTCTTAAGAGAGAGATTGAGAATAGACTTGAGAAAATATTCTCGAGAAAATACCTGATACATGAACCTAGGATCAGAGCATCATGTGCCTCGGCGCTAGCTCATATGAAGAGGATCCCTGGTCTAGATATTAATGAGGTGGTGAAGAGGTTGCTTGAGACATGCAGAGTATCTTGAGAAGACATATCACATTCTCGTCGCTCGCCTACCCCAACCTAGATCTTGAGAAAGTTATTGAGAGAGTAGTGAGGTTCGGTTTAGAAAACGTTGAGATTAGGGTGTCTAGCGATGGTATTCATATAAGACCAAATGATGATCCAGTCAAGATCCGGGGGGTGCTGAGAAGAAATAATGTTGATGTAATATTATTATCAAGTTATGTGAGGACACGAGACCCGGAGACAGATGATGGTGCTAGGGAGATAGAATCACTCAGCAAAATAATTGATCTAGCAGAGAATTTAGAGGTGAGTAGAATAAGGATCTTTGCAGATTACATAGGTGATATAAACAGATCTATTAATATCACAAGAAAATTCCTCGGTAGAATAAGAAGAGTTGTTGAAGATAGAGATATCAGATTATTATTCGAGACACATGACTACTTCGCTGAAGCAAAAAATCTGAGCAGGCTTCTAGATGTATTAGAGGAGTATGATTTCACAGGGTTATTATTTGATCCTGCTAATATGATGATGAGGGGAGAAGATATCTATAAGATTATTGAGGTGGTGAGGAGGTATACTTATCATATACATATAAAAGATTTCAAGAGGATTAACGATGGAATAATTTATACTAGGCCTGGGGAAGGGGTCTTGCCAATATGCTTCTTAATCAAGGAATTCATTGGGTCTGGGAGAGATATTTATTTCTCGATTGAGTGGGAGAAGATGTGGAGACCTGAGATAGAGGATCCTGATATCATCATACCTCAATATATAGATTATATGAGGAGATGCGTATGAGCATGGAACTCTCTCTAAGAATTAATCTTTTAACAAATGAGGTGGAGGGTCCTCAAATAAGATTGGTTCATAAACAGAAATTATTGTTTCTAGAAAAAGAGGTCGTGTTCAACAACGTAGGCGTAGTCAAGATCCTGGAGAACAAATATGGTTCTGTTAAAAGAATAATTTTTAGATCCCTGCCAAATCATTTGCTTAACCTGAACATAATACTGGATCTAGGGTCTCCAATAATTGATTTTATTAAGAAGAATAGTTTAGTAATCGCTAGAAGCGATAGATTCGTGGTGATCAAGAATATATGTGGTAGATGCTATAATGAGAATATTGTAGGTCCTTACAAAATATCTTGTATTGAAAACATATTCTCTGCAGAGGATAATTATGTGAAATTAGTGGTGAAAGGATCTTTTGATAAGACTTGTGAGGAATCTGTATTAGTTGCCGGGTCTACGAAAGAACTCTCTGTGGAGGCTTCAGAGGATCTTTTCCAGAGATTATGGGGAGGATACTTCGAGGATGGCTTGATCTGGGCTTTGGTGAGAAGTGGTCGTGTTCCTAGGAATGAGCTACCTAGTTTCATTGAGGATGAGCAAGCATATTACTGGCCTAGAGGAGATCTTCTACACAAATCTCTTCATAGATGGTATTTATTCGAGGATGAATTATCTCTTCAACAATACCTTGAGATTATTCAGCAAATAATTGATCAAATAAGTGATTCAGGTGGGTTATTAATCCCGTATATAACCGCTGCTAGGAGAAGCAATATATACGGTTCTCCACAGCAACTATATTTATTTGAGACACTATATAGATCATATCAGTTACTCGGTTTAAATGATCTTAGAATAAAGGCTTTGAATGCCCTGAGATGCTATCTCGAGCAACCACCTAAGTGCCTAGGCCACTACAATATTAGTGGAAGAGGAATATGGTTTAGGTGGGGAAGCTACCACTACTTATCTAGAGACCCTGAGGGAAAAGAGGATCTCTATGTTCTAAATACTCATTTAATGGGTTTAGTAGGATTATCAGAGGCGTGGTTCATTGAGAAATGTGATTGGTGTAGAGAATATGCTCTCGAGGGATTGAAGGGGTTGAAGAATCTTATAAAAGATTTTCAGAGAAGTGATGGATATCTCTACTACAGCTTATTCAATAAAGAATTATTTGGAGAAGCCGAGGACAAGATAATGCCCTTCACCCTAGGCTACCACACACTAAGTGCAAGATATATTCTGAGAATAAGCTACTTACTAGGAGAAGAGAAATTAGTGAATTATGGCGAGAAGGCTTGTAAATATTCTCTAGAGAAATTCTTCTCGGGTAGAAGAGATATTAGAGATGAATTAATCAGATGCTTAGTTGAGCTCTACAGAGCGGGTGGAGATGAAGAAACTATAGATCTGATAGATAAGGTGATTAGAGAGGCTCCGGATCCGCCTTTCACATTGATTGGGTATGGATTAGGTGATGTTGTTGGAGTATTTATTCCTCCTAAGATAAGATCAGTTAATAACTCATCGATAATAATTCTCCTAAACAATACTTTGAGTGAAGCCGAGTACCTCATCTATCCCATATCCAGCGATATAGTGATTCTCGAGAATAAGTATTTACCAAGTGGCAAGTATATCGAGGTGGAGGATGTATTAATTAGTGATAAGTGGTTAAGAGATGCTCAACATGATATGATGGTTAAGAAGATTTCTAAGGAGAGATATGAGATTGAATCAAGTAAATCAGCTCCACTAGTATTAAAACTTCTTATACGAAATAATTAATAAGATTAATAAAACACGACCTGTTTCCAAGAATAATTCTTAAAATTCTTAATCTTTTATCGCGGTGCTTTAATCGTTAAATTTATATTTTCAATAATGTATATTATAATGATATTCCAAGGTGTTGAATATGTCTCGTAAAGAATTAATATATAGATTATCAATCTATAGTCTCATGATCCTAATAGTATTCGCAGGACTACTAACATTATTCAACTGGCCTCAGAAAACAATTGCTCAGGAACTCCCGAGAGACAAGACATTAGTTATAATCGGTGTAACAACAGCATTCGGAGACTCATTCAACCCATTCTCAGCATCGGCTCCTGGAGTAGATCTTGTTCTACCCCCATTATTCGCATTCAACTTCGTCACAAATGAATGGATTCCTATACTAGCTAATTATTCATGGGAGAATGACACAGTACTAGTCATAAAGATCTTTCCAGAAGCCAAATGGGATGATGGCACACCTGTAACAGCTGATGACGTAATATTCACATTCAACACATCAATAAGAGAAAGATGCGAAGATATCCTCTACTGGTGCAGAGGATTATACGCACCAGGTAGATTCTACTTCGTTAATTGGGAGAAGGTTGATGATAAAACAGTGAAGCTCTACATAAACTCAACAGCTATAAGAGCCTACGGAGCTATTCCATGGGTGTTTGCCTCGTGGATAAGACTTGCACCGGCTCATATATTCACTAAACAAATAAACTCCACAGACTGGATCAAGACTAAGTTCTATGACCCAGCCAAGGGATGGCCTATTGGTGCTGGTCCTTACAAAGTAAAGTACTTTGATCCATCAATGGTTGTATATGAGAGAAAAGATGATTGGTGGGGTTGGAAATATGCTAAGTCTCTAGGAGTGAAGTACGGGGCACTCAAACCAGATGAGCCTTACCCAACAGATTCTTACCCACCAAAATATATTGTTTGGAAAGCACAACCAAGTGCTGATTTAGCAAGAGCATCTTTAATAGCTGGTGAAGCTGATCTTATAGGCACTGTTGTTCCTGGTATATCAGCATATACTAAGCAGGGACTAGGCGCATGGTTTGATAAATCACCTTGGTATCATCCATATGCGGCATTAACAGTATTTATACAGCACATACCACCAATAACAATACCCGAGGTTAAGAGAGCAGTGTTCATTGCTATACAGAGAGAAGCTATAGCGACTAAACTAGTATTTGGATTCGCTTCACCACCAGCAGATCCTATCGGTCCACCCGATGTAGCTGTCTATAGATCTCCGCCGTATTACAATGCTACATGGATCTATGAGAAATTCAAGGAAATATACGGATTATCATGGCCGATAGACCATAAAGTAGCGGTTGATGTCGCTAAGAAAATGCTTGACGCAGCTCAGATAAACGGTACGAAACTATTCACATGGGATGATACTAAGAAGAGATTTGTGTGGGCAACAGATATAACACTCTCAGCTGCTGGGCAGAACTTTACATTTAGGAAAGGTGATGTATTAACACTGACATTCATAACAGGATCAGTGCCTGACCCAGACACAGCAGCAATACTAGACCAGCTGAGAAGAGATCTGGGTGATGTAGGTATTGAATTAAATATTTATCTAAGCCCAGATGCATGGAATGATTTCAGGATATGGTGCAAAGGACATTTCACAACAGCAACATACTTCATAGTATGGACACCAGGTCCTCCGCAGAGAGCTTTGCCAGGACAATTCGGCTTCGTTGACCCAATATATGAAGAGAATGTAACAATAGCGGATGCGTTCCCATGCGGTAAAGCTCCGCCATGGAACCCAGGGAGATACAATAATCTAAACTACTCATACTGGCTGAACCAGATACCTAATATATCTCTAACAGATGTTGAAGGGAACGTGAGGGTGTTGCAGGAAATAATGGAGGAGTTCTTAAAAGACCCACCATTTATAGCTATCGCAGGAGTCCCAATAGGAGTGACCTACAGCACACAGTACTGGGTTAATTGGCCAACATATAAGAACCCATACGCAACACCATGGTACGACTTCACAGCAAGAAGCGGGTACCTAACATATCTATTCTTGAAACCAGCGGCGAGACCAACCACGCCACCAGTGACAGTTGTGGCAACACAGATACAAACTGTGGTGCAAACAATAGCAGGCACACCAGTAACTCAAGTAGTGACACAAGTACAGACACAAGTACAAATAGAGACACTAACAACACCAATTGCAGCAATGCCTGAGTGGGTGCTACCTGTCGTAGTAGTACTGGTAATCATAGTAATAGCTCTAGCTGCAATATTGCTAAGAAGAAGATCGTGATAAAGAAAAATTTTTGTTTTTTACATATACT
>CAZFDB010000018.1:0-10322 GCA_964517475.1 uncultured Desulfurococcaceae archaeon
GGGTATCTATGCAAAGAAGTATGGTATTGAGGAGAAAAAACAGGAGCTACACTGGATCTTAATAGAAGACCTTCGAGGATTCGTAGATTTCCTAACACCATTTGTCCAAGACGCTATAGCTCCAGGAGGTAAATATAGGGAGGAGATCGCTAAGATCGTTGAAGACTATGGTAAGACCAGAGGCTACATGCCTACACCGGAACAACTGGCTAGGGAGATAGCATACGTGTTACTCAACAAGATCGTGTTTTACAAGGTTCTCGAGAAGCACTATAGGCTTGAGCCTCTAAAACCGTTGTATAGAGAGGGAGTTGTAAAGTCCGTAAGCGGATACTTAAAGAAGCTTAACGAGCTCTTCTCCAAAGCTGTAAATGACACTGGTGACTTCGAGCCCTTGTTTGAAACCGGAGTGTATGACCACATAGATGTTGTTGAGAGTGATGAGGTGCTTAAAGTATTTGATTGGCTTATAGAGTTGATTGATGCATATAGAATCGAGAAGTTTGGAGATATTATTGGCTATATTTACGAAGACTTGATACCAGCAGAGGAGAGGCACAGGCTGGGCCAGTTCTACACGCCTAAGCCTATAGCAGAGCTCATAGTTAAGTGGTGCATTAGATCACCAGATGATAAGATCCTAGATCCCGGGTGTGGGTCGGGGACGTTCTTAATAGAGGCCTATAAGAGACTCGCTGAGCTCAAACTGAAGAGAAGCTTCAGTGAGATCAAGTACGTATCAAGAGAGGTCCACGAGCAGATCCTGAGCCAGCTGATAGGCGTAGACATAAATGAGTTCCCAGCACATCTAACAGCAATAAACCTGGCAATGAGAAACCCCAAAGCACCCAGCACTAAGCTAAACATAGTTGTTGAAGACTACTTCAATATTAAGCCTGGACAAAAGAGGTTGAGACCCTATAGGGTTAAAGGTGTTGAGGGAGAGAGGCCCGCTGAAATATCATTCAAGGACTGCGACGCTGTTATAGGCAACCCGCCATACACTAGGTGGGTAGAAATACCTAAGCTCACTCAGGACAGGATACTTGAACTGTACATCGACACGATATCTGAATATGGACTAACGCCACAAGTAGTTAGAGGCGTTGAACCAGGGTTATACACGTACTGGATCATACACTCCACGCAGTTCCTTAGGGATGGTGGTAGGCTCGGCATGATAATCAGTGATTCCTGGCTACAGGCGGATTATGGCGTAGGGTTTTTCAGGTACCTCATAGATCATTACAAGGTATATGCAGTGATAGATATCTCTGCAAGGGTTTTCCCAGTACCGCTCATAGGTGCATGCATAGTGTTGCTGGAGAAGTCCTCGAATCAGGGTGAGAGGCTGAATAATAGAACAGTGTTTATGTACTTGGATATTTCGCGGGGAAGCCTAGAGGTGGAGAGGGTTCTAAAGCTCTTAGAAAAAGCTCGCGGTGATAATATAGAAAGTTTTGGGTACGCGTTCCCATCTGGAGCTAGAGCCCTTGTGAGGGTGTATAGGCAAGGAGACCTCCTCGGGTATAGAGACCGGTTAATAAACCTCATATTCAGGGCTGATGATGTAATTAATAAGCTTAGGGAAAACTCCTTAATCATCAACCTCGCAACATATTTTGAGCCTAGTCGTGGAAACACAATTTACTCCTACTTAGCATCGAAAGGCAACGTTCGGGGCACAAAAGATGTTGGTGGCGAGGAGTTCTTCTATCTAACCGAGGAGAAGGCCCGCAGTAATGGTATTCCACAAGACTACCTCTACCCCCTACTCTCATCGTCCAACGACATGAAGTTCTTCACATTTATCAGGGATGACTGGGAGGAGATCATAAAAGCGGGTAAGGAATGCTACCTATTATTGGCTCACAAGCCTAGAAGCCAGCTACCAGACCCTGTACGTAAGTACGTGGAGCTTGGGGAGAGAGACGCTGATCAGGGAGGTATAACCCTCACGAAGGGTAAGAACAAGGGTAAGGCGGTTGCAAAATCCTCAGCCTCACAAGCTAGGAGGAAATATAGACAGTACTTCTATGACTGGTACGATCTCGGGGGCGTTGTCGAGGCTCCAATATATATCACCCGTGGCTCTCGATATTGGGTTAGATTCGTTCAAGCGAAGCATCGATGTGCTCTAGATGACAGGATCCTGGCCCTGATACCCAGAGAGGGTGTCTCTCTCGATGAAGTAGAGTTGAAGGCTCTATTAGTATTCCTAAACTCCTCTTTTAGTCAGCTTCAAGCCGAGGCGAAGGGTAGAACGGCTGGAGGAGTTGCACTTCTGGAGCTTGACATCGCCCCACTAAGCGAGTTTCTTGTCATTGATGTTAAGAAGTTGCCTAGGGAGGCTCTTGAGAGGCTTGCACAGTTGTTTGATAGGTTAGAGGTTGAGGCTCGTAGGCTAGGTGGTGCTGATAGTGTTGAAAATATCTTCGGTTCTGAGCTTGCTAAGGAGCTAGCGGGAAAGGAGGTTAAGCAGGGGATTAACGGATTGTTCAGCACTGTTATTAAGGAGATAGACTATGAGATTGCGAGGCTTCTGGGTCTAGAGGAAATTGTTGAGATAGTTAGAACACTAGTCATTAACATGGCTAAGAGGAGGCTGTCCAGAGCTAGTGAGGCAAAACCAGGTGCTTTAAGAGGTTCTGAAACCACTATAGTTCAGAAGCCCTCAAAGCCGCGGAGGTTGAGGGAAACCGGCTCTACTCCCCCAACTTCAAGGCTTGATAAGTGGTTTAAGTCTAAGTAACACATGCTAAGGCTCAAAGCATTACTTTATAATAGGCTCAGCCATAACACACTAACAGGCTTAGATCGGGTCTTAGCTACTTTAGGAGATATGAGTTTAATGTAATTAATCAAATCAAGACATCTGATAATTAATTAGGATAGTATTAAAATAACTTCATGGGAGTTAACATGATCTTTTGGAGATGTCCTAGATGTGGGTTTAAGGAGGGTTTCTGGGAAGGATATTTTTGGAGATGTCCTGGATGTGGGTCTCCTCTAGAAATAGATTACTCTCCGAGATATGCCGTGGGTAGTGGTAGGGGTTTCTCCAGGTACTCAACAACTCTCCCATTTACTCCTGAGAGGAGTAGGGGTGAGGGATCTACTCCATTAGTTATTGAGCGTTTCGATGGGAGAGATGTGCTTTTCAAATTAGAGTATCTTAACCCCAGTGGAAGTTTCAAGGATCGTGGGACTTCACTAGCTATATACTACGCGTATAGAATGGGTTTCAGAGATGTTGTTGAGGATACTAGTGGGAACACGGGTATCTCAGTTGCTCTCTACTCAAGACTATATAATCTATCGGCAAGGATCTTTATGCCTAGAACAGCTCCTGAGGGTAAGAAGAGGATTGTGAGATTATTAGGAGCCGAGGTTATTGAGACCCCGACAAGATCTGATGCCGCTAGCAAAGTTCTTGAATATGTTGATAAATCATATTACGTTGCACATACATGGAATCCACTGTATATAATTGGTGCATCAACAATTGTTTATGAGTTGTATGAGGATTATGGTGCTCCAGAAGCAATTATTGCTCCGATAGGCTCAGGAGGATTGTTCCTTGGTTTGGTGAGAGGATTCGAGTTATTGTATAAGCAGGGTATGATTAGTAGGATGCCTAGAATAATTGGTGTGCAGGGTTACAGTTCTCAACCTGTTTTCAAGGCTTTGAGGGGGTATGAGGTTTCTGGAGAGGATTCTTACTTAGCTGATGGGATTATGGTTCAGAACCCTCCTAGACTAATGGAAATAGTTGATGTTCTGAGAAGATATGAGGGCGATGTTGTTCTGGTTGGAAACTCAGAGATTATTGAGGCTCAGAAAGATTTGTTGAGTCTGGGATTTGTTGTGGAGCCTACATCAGCTGTTGTCTGGGCGTGTTATAAGAAGATTAGAGATAGATTAGATGCGAGGTCAGTGCTTATACCATTAACAGGTTCTGGTTTAAAAATCTAGTTTCCTTATCAAGCCACTAGCTTATAACTATTCGTATTCTTATGTTATTGATAGAGTAGGATGAGGATTAATTGGAGAATTATTAGACCATTCGACCCATGGAGATCGCCTCTCTGCACATGCCCATTTAAATGGACAGTTAATCCATACACAGGATGTGGACATGGATGTCTCTACTGCTACGCCTCGAGCTACATAAAAAATTTCTTTAATCCAAGACCTAAGGAGAATTTATTGATTGAGGCTCGAAAAGATCTGTCTATGATCCCTAGAGGATCAGTTGTTGAGTTATCAGCTAGTAGCGATCCTCTTCAACCACTTGAGGACAGGTTTAAATTAACATATAGACTAGCTCAAGAAATACTTGCCAGAGACCTCAGAATACTATTCACAACAAAGGCACCAAATAAATTATTGGAGTACAGAGATCTTCTAGAGAAGTATAGGGGTAGAATAACTGTTGCCGCAACAATAACTACTTTAAGAGATGACCTAGCCAAAATAATTGAGCCAAGCGCACCACCACCAAGTATTAGACTGAGAGCGGTTGAGGAGTTGTCGCGTATAGGTGTACCAGTCGCCGTGAGACTCGACCCAATCATACCTTATGTAAACGATGATCCTGGGGAGATCAGGGAATTAATCCGTGAGGTGGCGAGGAGAGGAGTGAGGCAAGTAACAACCTCGACTTATAAGGCTAAACCCGATAATTTCAAGAGAGTATCAGGGGCATTCCCAGATCTCGGAGAGAAATTATATGAACTATACTTCGTTGAGGGAGAGTATATTCATGGATACAGATACTTGCCTAGGAAAATGAGACTGGATATCATGAAGATGGTGAGAGAATATGTCTTGGAGGAAGGATTAGAATTCGCAACTTGCAGAGAAGGGTTCCCCGAACTACACAGTAGAGGAACAATATGTGATGGATCAGGGTTTATCAGAGGTGGTGATTAACGAGGCTGTAGACACGTTATATATATTAGTTACATATTTATATTTATAGGTGTATATTTATATTTATTAACGTATATTTATTGATGCTATATGAGTAGATTATTGACTCAATCATTAATATCACTTATCTTGTTAATCGGAGTATTTTTCTCGATAGGTGTTGGAGGGGCAAGCAATGAGGTTCTCAACTTAGAATTAATGGATCTCAGTGTTTCTCTCGGGAACATATTTGTTATAGATGTGAGTGAGGATCCATATACAAACAATATTTATTTAATAGGAATATTCCTGGACATAGGAAAAGGCGTAGTAGGTTATGCGACTCTTATATTAGGACCTGATATGAAACTTGTTGCATCAATAGATCTATCTAATATATTTCGTATCCCGTTAGTGATGACTAATGTGACTGAGTTGAGACTACCTATTGAAATAAGTGTGGCTGATAAATTGTATGTTCTAGGTATCCAATTTATAGGCGTATCTAATGAGATTGTTTCAGAGATCTATGTATTCGATAAATTAACAGGTGATTTAAGGAATAGTGTCAGTTTAGGCAAAGATTACATTGTTTTTGATATGAGCATGGTTGATTCTGGTTTAAGTCTCTTATTAATAAATAATGTGAGTAAGGATTTGATAATAAGGATCTATTCACCAGATCTATCTAAACACACCGATAGAGTAGTGGCGAGGATAGAGGATCTATACACAGCGCCTCAGAACCTCTGGTTAATAGGCCGATTACTACGCCACGTATATGGAGGCGATTATATATTCATAGCCTTAAGTGATTTTTACACCTCATCTGGAATTGAGCATCTCAGCTATTGCGGATGGGTAGTGCTAATGAGAAATGATATGAGGATCCTAAACAAAGATATTATGGGTAGCAAGGATCTATGTTTCTTAATCAATACCCTCTATACTAACAAGAGATTCGTCGCGATCTATAGAGAGAGTATGTATATTAATATAAGTGAATTAAGCATCTATACACCAAATAACATTGTTGAAGAGAGGTATAGTATTACAACTAATTTAACATTAACTGAAATGCCAACAGTATCTCCTTTCCCAATGCTGTTTGGCGTATCAATTAATTATGTTTATGTAAATGAGACACATAGACTAGTTACTAATTCAATAATAGAGGGTTCGGGATCAATGATGACTCCTCGCCAAGAGTCAGAGATAATTCTGCTGAGACATGGTTTGAAGCCAGAAATAATTTATTATAGGAAGATTCCTGATGTGGTGATAGGTTCATCATATATTAGAAAAGAGAATAATATCTATTTCTTCGGTGGAGGCATGAGTTTCTCGTCTCTAGCTCCTATACTGAAACCATATCTAATTCATATAAAACTACCAGCATCAAAAGAAACATATACTAAGACACCCGCTGAAACAATCACTAGGACAGAAACCTACCCGACCTACACAACAACACTTTTTAACCAGACAACTATTACATTGATTCAGACTAGGACTATTACACAGATCCTTGAGAGAACTTATGTAGAGACTAATTTCACAACCATAAAAAGTGTTGTGAGAGAGATATTAACATCAACTATACATGAATCATTGATTGAGAGAGATTTAGTAATATTATTAGTGGTGGCTATAGCGTCATTAGTGATTGGTTTCTTAATAGGATACAGATTATTTAGAAGATAATCAATGATTATTCTCACATCATTAGGCTATTTATAATAATAAGAATCTTTTTTGTTTCCCCAGGATCTATTTCACAGTATAATGATATCTCATACACAATTTTCTCATCTATGTAGTGACTAAGAACTCTCCGGCTATCAACAGTTTTTGACCATACGCATCTGAAGTCTTTGTCCTCCTCTAATAATTTCTTCAGCACCTCCTTTGGTTTAGAAGGATCAATTATATATCTTTTTCTCCCAACATTGATCTCTTGCACAATATTATATTTCATTAGTAGATATAGGTGCCACTCCAAGGATCCTCTAGCCGCCCCAAGATCTTTTAGTAGATCTGAGAATCTAGTAATTTTTTTACTTGACACATATTCATAGATCCTTTTTCTAAGAGGATGATCGAGGATCTCCTTCTCAGATATCTTGATCCTGAGGATCGGTATAATTAATACTCCAATTAATTTAATAAGAATATCCCTGAACCTATCAAGGATCTCTCTACCATACTGAGACAATGTATAAGCCGTAGCAACCACGGCAGCAATTAAACCCAGGATCATGGGTAATGAACTTGTGAATATCTGCGAAAATAATGTCTGACCCCCCGCTCTCCAAATAATCTCAGCTATCCTGTGTAGAGAGGAGTTATCTGAGTATAGGCAGTATCTCCATATATACTCATCAGGGACATATGTTGCGATGGATAGATTATTTTTATAAGCCTCATACATATGTTGAGAGAAGATAATTATCGGAGGCGGATCACTAATTAATCTACTAGTCACATACTCAATTAACTCCCTTGAACTAATATTGGTTGCTAACAAAACCACTTTCTTATAGACACCAAGTCTCACTCCACCAAGATCAGATGGTTTAACTATGTCACCTGTTAAATTCGTGTAGCTAATCATTAAGTCTCTGTATATCTCGTAGGAACAAGTGTCAGTGGATATATATAATAGATCTTTGGCATAGGCTTTTGCAAGTAGATATGAGCCTGCCATGAATATTCCTAATAGGAGTATTAATAGCAGTAGAATGATAATGATCGAAATCACTTGATCCTTATTAATTAGTTTATCCCCAGAGATAATTTTTATATAGATATTTATATATCATAAAAGAAGGATTAATTATATGTAATTTATATAGAATCCGATTCTAAGAATATCTGTACCTACTCCATATGCATTTATGATCATTGACATATTGAATATGTTAACTCCTCTGGGTACAGGAATCGTCTTTTCATCGAGATCTGCTAGATTAATTACCACGGTGTATTCATCAGATCTAATTATTAGTTTCGATGATATATTTCTGTTATCAATAGGTTTCTCAATAACTATTCTTAAATAAACATTTTCTCGAGTATATATTACTAGTCTAGCCATATTATCTATAACCCATGAACCAACACTGACTCTTATGAATACTCTGATATTCTCATATAGATCCTGGTTATTAATACTACATATCTTAGGACCATAGTAGATAGATACATAACTCTCCTCAAAAGTGTTTAGGGTTTCGATGAATCCTGTGCAGAAAAATTCTTTGTCAAAAGATAATTTTCGCAAAACCTCTTCTCTCCCTAACTCACTTAAATTCACTGTTTTAGTGGCTACGTATATATAAATCATATTATTCAATATGAGGAGAATAAGAATTATTGCTGTAATAATTATTAACCCAATTAATTTAAGAATTATTTTATTACTCAATTCAGATCCCTCATGACTTTATATTTAATTGAATCGGTGTTATTAGACAAGCACCTTGTTGAGGTGTTGAGCATGTGATTAAATAGATCTTTAATAAACTACTTGCTCCATAAGACGTGTAGTTTCCCACGACGTATATATGGTTCCCAGATCCTGAGATTATTATAAGAGGAGTTGTATTATCGGACACAACCACTCCTTGGTAAATAATTATTTCTCCCGAGACACTGCCTGTGGAATTAATTAATAAGATCCTTATACTGAGACCAGAATCAATTGAGCTACCAGATGTATCTAGTTTGAGATAAGCGTAGAATGAATATCCTTGATAAACAGATATGTTTGCTATAGATGCATATGTTGTATTCCCACCGAAACCAATATAAAACTCCAAATAATTGTTAGTAGGGTCCAGAGTAATTAGGCGGTAGCTAATATTATACACCTCACCACCAACTATATTCTCCGTCGCGGGGAACCTCGTTTCTAGGCAAAGAGAATTTGTTGGGTAGTACATTTTGAATGACCCGACTTGTATAGGTAGAGACCCGGGATAACTCCCCAGATCAAATAGTATAACACCATTTGAATCACTAGTGTTCCTCAACACAATATTTCCCGAGGTGTCGTAGAACTCGGCGATGTAGTTAGGTCCAGGAGCATTCTGTATTTTTACGGGGCTATAGATCTTGAAATTATCATATATAACATCAACAAAGAGGAGATTAGATGCATAACTACCCAAACCAACATAACTAGGCTGAAAACTGGTGTCCGACGCGCTCACCTGAGCCAGTAAGCTACCTGATGTGTTGTAGAGATATAGAGTGAAGATATTAGTTGAGCCAATTCTTACGTAGTGAAGCGTTAGACTATACCAGGTATTATTAGAGTAGCCGGGGACCACGACACTATTTAAAGTAATCCATGAAGCTCCGCTACTCCTCATAATACTCAGATACCCACTCGAGTTGATTGCAAAAGCGTAGTAGTTTCCTAGATTATTGGTCAGTACAATGGATCCCCACCCAACACCACCTCTTATATTAACTAATGTTGAGATCCACATATCATTGTATTGAGCAATACTATAATTCCAGTAATAAACAGTGAATCCAGGGAAACCAAAATCCAGATAACCATAATTATTAAAGGGACGAGATCTCTCCAAAATCACATCATACGAATTATACGGGAAAGTAAAATTCGCCACGACGCTATTATCAGTAGTGTTGATCAGGATGTAGAACACGTCAAAGTATAGGTCTTGATGTGTCGAGTTGTCCGCTAGGACATATGAGAAAGTTACGTAGGGACCGTAACCTGGGAGAATAGTTTGGTTCGTTATGTCAAAGCTTCTTGTGCCTGATGTAGGCATGTATATATCGTGGATCCTGCTATAGATTTCCCCATAGTATTGCCAGGGAGGTGTTGAACTGTTGTATGCTGCGAAATATGTATCATTTCTTCTATCAACAGGTTTATTAACAATATCTATTGCCCCAACCCACTCACCAGAATATGAGAAGTATACATCGAATCTATTCCTCATTACTGTATTGTTGATTAGCTCCACCGGCATAATCATCATTAAATAACCGTTTCCAACACTAGTAGCTCCCTTGGGAAAACTATCTATTCTAACAGCATTAGTTGATTGTGGCTTAAATCTTATAATTGTGTTGTAAGCCTCGTAAGTCTTTTGTTCTCTGACCTGCCATATGAGGGGGAATCCTCTTAATCCATTTCCTGTGAAGCCGTAGCTCACAATACCCCAGTATCCGCCTGGTCCCACATATCCTCTTGCTTCCAGTGTCCCGTTGATCATTGTCCAGTCGCTCGGTAATGTTTCGAAGTCTGTTGAGTAGTAAAATGATCTAGGGGCTATTTTGAATATGCCTGTGCATGTTATGTTGTTGATTGATTGGGTCAGTGACACTAGATTAATTGCTTCAACATTGATGGTGGTGCTCATATATCT
>CAZFDB010000019.1:0-10141 GCA_964517475.1 uncultured Desulfurococcaceae archaeon
CGGGATCACGTTTATGATCATTGATGCCGTAGCGATGTCTCCAGGGACACCACTACTTCTCCACTTAATAGTTGGTTCTCCCTCAATTATTATTTCGTCATAGTCTTCTCTATTAACCGATGAGTATAGATCTACCGAGATGAGCACCTCGCCACCAACATATCCTCTCCCCCAGCCATGTATACCCGCTACTCTACCAGGCTCGATCTTGAAGTATTGGGTCTCCATATACTTATCCGCTAATATAGGTTCCTGACCCTCCTCAACTCTATCGATTCTCACTCCGAGGAAATCTGCTAGGAGAAGAATAGATTCCGTGTATCCAACATGAGCGGTGTACTCCCCTCTCTTCATACCTTCGAGAAACTCCTCCTTTGTTAATGATAAACCATATTTTTTCTGGAAAGAATACCTCCTCTTCGAGGCATCAATAGATCTTGTAACCTGTATCTTCTTAATCTCGCTGTGAACAGCTGTTAGTAGTGCTGGTAGTGTATCGAATATGAATCCTGGATTAACACCTGTGCCAATTATCCTCACACCATGTTTCTTAGCCAATGCATCAAGCATTATTGATAACTCAGGGTATCTGTACCATGGATAAGCAAGTGTTTCTGATGTTGAGACAATGTTGGCTCCAGCAACAACTGCTTTAACGATCTGGCCATAGATCTTGTCTAAGAAGGTCCCGGTTGATTGTATAACTACGTCAGGCTTGGTTCTCTTAAGAAGATCCTCGGCATCTCTATCATTAACCACGGGAGCCCCAATACTCCTCCCCAAACCAATAACCTCACCAATATCCCTACCAATCTTACCAGGATCAATTTCTACGCCACCAACAATCTCGTAGTAGCCCCTCCTCAGAGCTAATTTAGCTATCAAAGAACCAATAGGACCTAAACCATATATTACAACACGGATCTTATCAACCAGCTAAGACACCAAGTAGAGTTATAAGAATAAGA
This sequence comes from uncultured Desulfurococcaceae archaeon, assembly GCA_964517475.1. Classification (GTDB taxonomy): domain Archaea; phylum Thermoproteota; class Thermoprotei_A; order Sulfolobales; family AG1; genus WYEN01. Next base: position 969 of record CAZFDB010000019.1, read on the forward strand.
GTTTATAAGAGCAAACTTGATAAGCTTACAGTGTATCCTTGGTGAGCAGTTAATAATGTATTATTAACTGAAATTTTCCCCACCCTAAAGAACGAGGTCTTCAGTTTTAATGAAATTGGATCCTATGATTACATAAACGAAAGCTTCGCCCTTTAGGGCGGGGAGGAGGTCAGTTCTTATACCTATTACAACTATTTTCAATGATTGTGATTCTTATTATGATTGAAATTAATTGATTTTGGATGAGGAAGTTATGTGATGCTATATCTAATTCGGTTAGTCAATTATAATTTTCAGGCGACTTAAAAATAGAATATTATAGTAAATCCAAAAATCCTTGATGAGATTAAATAATTGCTAGATAATTAATATCACTACTTGCTCTGTGTGGTACTCTTATCAATTTTAATGATTATACTGATTCTCTGGATAATTATGATTCTGATGAAAATGATCTTTGATTCAAGGCGAGACCCCCGAGAACATTCTCGGGTAATACCTGATCGCGGATCTTTTCCTTGTTGGAGCTATTTCCTATTATCATTATTGTTTTGATTACTACTTAGTTTCTTAACCAGTCTGTAGAATGAGAGATAGCTTGAGTATGCCTCGTATCTCCTGGGCTCCTGCTTTCCCAAACTTTTTCTCAACTCGATCTGATTTATTCTATGTCTCCTAATCATATCTATGATTGGTCTCTCCATCTCAAGAAATTTTCTCCATAGTTTCCTTATCGGCATTCCCTCCTTATATGGCTTCACGTATCTCTCCATGAAGTACTTCTCTGCTTCCTGAATATCTGATTTTGAGAGTTCTGTGAAGTTCTTCTTACCTGTTCTATAGAGAGCTATCCAGTGAATAATTGTTGGCTTCGTATAGATCTTCCCCTCGCTCTTTAATCTCTCTATTGCTCTCCTAACTTTTCTTCTCACGTCCTCCACATATTCTCTTGCCACAGCAACCTTCAACTTATGATATAACTGGATCATGTCTTTCAGCGACTTGATCTGTGAATCTATTACTACGCTCATAACCGCTGAGTCTGTTGACCCCTTCAACTTCTCGAAGATCTCGATTATCCTATTAAACGCTTCCGAGATATCAGTGTCTCTAACAAACTCTATTCTCCATCTCCTCTCAGCGAAGTATCTTATTAATTTCTCGTAGTGCTCCGGATCTGCACATACTCTATCAATACTCTCCGCAACCATTACGCTAATATTATTACTCTCCATTATCTTCAGAGCTGTTTGGAAAATTATTCTCTGAAAAGGATCCTCTACACGAGAAACCCCCACCTCATCTAGTCGTATACACATATAACCTTTCTTACCACAGTAGTCACGGATAACAAACCATTGATTATCAGGGTTCTCATCCTCCTGACTAACTCTGATATAAGCGATTGCCTGGATCATGGGGGTCCGCTAAATATTTCACTTGTGCACCCAAGACTTAAAAATTTTTCGCTACCCCACAACTGAAAAAGATCTGTTGAAGAAAGAATCGATCATGATGATCCTATCAGACCCGCCCCCAACAGAAAAAATTCTCATAGATCAAAAAGATCAATATTAACCAAGAATCAAAGCATTAATCCATTGATATTTAGCCAAGATCAGCTCAGATATGGGGGTAGAAAGATCTATTTCTAGGATCTTCATAGTCAATATATTAGGGAAACAGATCCTGATCCTTCAATAAAAATACATGTATTATATAGAGATGATTCTAGAGATGAGATATTTGCTACTCAAATGTCTCGCCAGACCTCACTTCTACTCCTAATCTCACTGCTGTCTCAAGCACTACTTTACTAATAGATGCTGCAACTAGTAGTAATCTAGGCTTAATATTTTGAATCCTCTCATATAATAAACCTATTCTAAAAAGCTCCGACACATCTCCTTTATTGGCGTAGGCTTTGTACTCAACTAATATATGCTCGTTGTCTCTGATTAAGACATCGATCTCTATTACCGAGGGTGCTCCATATACTAATCCCTCGGAGTCATAGTAGATCCATTTAGATACTCTATAGATTCTCAGAAGATCCTCAACGAGATATTTTATAGAACTTCGAAAAGCTTCCTCGGTAACCACACCATATCTTCTACCGATCGCAGCAACTGTCCTAGAAAGATCTCTAACAGCCTCCTGCAATGATTTCACCGCCTCCTCTAATCTCGCCACAGCCTCTTGCAATGATCTTATTGCTTCTCCATGTTTTATCACTGTCTCTTGCAATGATCTGATCGCTTCTGAATGCTTAGCCACTGTTTCCTGTAATGATCTTATTGCTTCTCCATGTTTTATCACGGCTTCCTGTAATGATTCTATGGCTTTCCCTTGTCTCGCCACAGCTTCTTGTAGTGATCTTATTGCCTCCGAATGTTTAGCCATGGTCTCTTGTAGTGATCTTATCGCCTCAGTATGCTCATTGGATAATCTTCTTAGATCTCTTAATTCACTCAAGATCTCTGACAAACCTATTAAACCTGCTACAGCTAATCTAAACTCCTCATCTTCTCTCAATAATCTGAGGAGCTCTCGTTTTAATTCTCCTGAGCTCATCATCGGTGTCAAGTACCTATTTAAATAATTGTTTCCCTAGAAAAAAGCTTATGTTTATATAAAGATTATTTTGGTATAAATGATTCTCCTCCACACAGAGGTTTAGAGGGTTCCTCGACACGTTTCATCAGGAGTGTGCAGTATCTCAGACCTTCATCAAATAATAGACAAGCACTACATGTCTTACTAATAGTCTCCGTAGACGCCTCTTTCTTAACAATTATTCTCGCCTCTGTAGAAGCTCCACTAATCGGTAGCGTCGCCGGAATCTTCGGAGCCTTCTCCACCTCCTCGGCTCCCACAATCTCTTTCTCTTCCACAAGAACCTCCTCTTCCACCTTAACCTCACTCCTCTCCTTAGCTCTCCTCAGCAACTCCTTGAACTCATCCTCAGATAAATCAATGATTTCTGTCTTTGGATCCCATTTCTTCAGAGCCTCAATAAATCTGATTTTTGCTAGGTAAAGCTCTCTGTTAACATACGGCGGGATCGTTATTCCTTTCTTGGCGTAGAAATGTACTAGGGTTGCGTCCTCATCGTATCTATGGAGAACGTATCTCAAGACTAGAGAACTAATAAATGTTTTGTAAGTGATCACGTTCCCATTCACTATTTGGTGGAAATGAACCTTCTTCGCACCTATTAAGGGTGCTTTGAAAACCACTATGAATTTGTTCTTATCTTTTGAATCCCTCATTATACCTATTATGTAGCTATCAGGGATATTAATTGATTGGTTCCTTAAATCACTTAGGAACTCCCTTATTTTATCAATAGGAGTATTTACCAGAAAATAATAGTTTATGTCCATAATATCTACCCTCACCGGATTTCTAAAATAGCTTAAAAATTTTATGGTCAATATATACCTGAACACCAAAACTTGTAATATATCAATCATGTGATGATTTATAGATCTTATAAAAAAGAATATACTAGTCATATGAGCAGAATAATCAAGTGTTATTCAAAAATATGTTAGTGCACTGCGAAAAATTCTTGATCTATCTCTGAGAATCCTTTAACAAGAGATTATTCGAGGATCTATGCCTAGGCAATGCTATTATTATTGGAGATGTCTACTAGAATCATTAGATGAAGAGCCTATCAATTACAATTGAAAGTCTCGCTCTTTTGGGTGGTGGGAAGGTCAGCTGATACGATTATTCATTGTAGCAATTAATTAGTGGTCTGCAACTTAATTAGATAGGGGTTCTTATAAAGATATATGCCTCCATAACAGGTGGTAGCGGGGTATTGGTAGAAGTATTGTTTTAAGACTCGCTGAAGCGGGTTACAATGTGGCTTTCTCATATAATAATAGAAGAGATCTTGCTGATTCAGTTCTTAGAGAAGTTTTTAGATACGGTATCGATAGCTTCTATGTCAAGATGGATGTGTCTAATCTATCTGATGTTGAGGAGGCTTATAGAATTGTCTCGAGCAGATTTCCGTATCTGAATATACTTGTTAATAACGCTGGTATACTCTCAATATCGGGGTTCGAGGATTTATTATTTGAGGAGTGGAGAAGAGTTGTTGAAATTAATTTTACAGGTGTTTTCTTAGTAACCAAGATATTTCTACCTCTTATGAAGAGGGCTGAGTGGGGAAGTATTATTAATATTGCGAGTATAGCTGGTCAAACAGGTCATATAAAAGGGTCCGCGGCCTACGCAGCTTCTAAAGCAGGTGTTATTGATTTAACGAGGAGACTCGCTGTTGAGCTTGCTCCTTGTATAAGAGTTGATACTATTGCACCTAGTTTTATCGATACTGATATGGTTTCTGACTTATTATCTGATCCTGAGGAGAGGGAGAATAATTGATATGCATCCACTAAGAGATATTGCGAGACCTGAGGATATTGCTGAAGCAGTTCTCTTCTTAGCTTCTCCGAAATCAAGATTTATTACAGGACAAACATCAAGTATCAATGGTGGTATATTATCAATATAACTCTGATACACTCGTTGAATAATTAGTGTTGTTAATGGTGGTTTCATGAGAGCTCATGTATCAATTGATATAGGTGGAACATTCACTGATGTTGTTATTCTAAGAGAAGATGGATCAATTGATTTCTTGAAGATATCCTCAACGCCTAGAGAGCCTGAGAAAGCTGTTGCGGAGGCTCTCGGCGTATTAAGAGATCTCGAGATCGAGGAGATTATACATGCAACAACAATAGCTACAAACACAGTATTTGGTCAAGTAGGTCTCGAGATCCCTAAGACAGCACTGATTACCACAAGAGGCTTCAGAGACGTTATTGAGATCGGTAGACAGAATAGACCTAGGCTATACGACTTGTTCTTTGATAAACCTAAACAATTGATCCCTAGGAATCTCCGGTTTGAAATTGATGAGCGAGTTGATGCTAGTGGAAGAATCATTAGAGAGCCTACTAATGATGAGATAATGAGTATTCTCAAGAAATTATTTGAGGAGAATGTGATTAGTGTAGCTATTTCACTTCTACACTCATATTTAAATCCCTTAAACGAGGAGAAGATCGAGGGTTTTCTCAAGAGATATATAAGATACGTATCAACTTCCCATAAGGTGGCGCCTGAACCTAGGGAATATGAGAGAACATCAACAACTGTTCTAAACGCTGTTCTGATGCCTGTGGTGGCTAGATACATAGATGCCTTGAGAAAAATATTTGATCAGTATAAAGTGTCTAGGTTCTACATAATGTCTAGCTCAGGTGGGTTAATTAATGATGTAGAAGCTGTTGAGAGACCTATACAATTAATTGAGAGTGGGCCAGCAGCCGGTGTGATTGCTTCGGCTGAGTTTGCCAAGGCTCTTGGCATCCCAAGAATTATTAGTTTTGATATGGGTGGAACAACTGCTAAGGCTGGTACAGTGATTGATTTCGAGGTGAATATAACTAATGAATACGAGGTTGGTGGAGAAGCTCATTACGGTAGAATCATTAAAGGCTCTGGGTACCCTGTGAGATTCCCATTCATTGATCTAGCTGAGGTATCATCTGGTGGTGGAACAATTATTTGGAGAGATGAGGCCGGGGCTCTGAGAATAGGTCCATTAAGCGCAGGAGCTGATCCTGGGCCTGCATGCTATGGGAGAGGAGGCTCGGAACCTACTATTACTGACGCTAATCTATATCTTGGAAGGATCCCTGATAAATTAGCCGGCGGATTACTAAGTCTCAGCAAGAGACTTGCAGAGGAGAGTTTGAGGAGGCTAGGGGATCCCGAGGAGGTCTCGGCGGAGGCTATTGAGTTAGCTAATTTAGAGATGGCTAGAGCAGTGAGATTAGTAACCGTTGATAGAGGATTAGATCCCTCGGAATTTGCATTTGTAGCGTTTGGAGGCGCGGGTCCTCAACATGCTGCTGAGATAGCTGAGGAGCTTGGGATTAAGAGAATTATAATTCCTCCACAACCAGGTAATTTCAGTGCACTAGGTCTACTACTAGCTGATCATAAGTTTGAGGCAAGATCCTCTTATCCAAAAGATCTTGAGAAAGAATATCTTCTCCTCGAGAGCAAAATAATTGAGAGAATCGGGTCAGTGGATTACTTCCTGAGATACGCAGACGTGAGATATGTTGGGCAAGGATGGGAGCTCACGATCCCTGTCTCGAAACCAGTTAGTATTGATGATATAAAGAAGACTTTTAGTGAGAGACACTACAGAGCTTACGGATTCGTGTTAGATGAGGAGATCGAGGTTGTTACAATAAGAGTTTTCGGTGTGAGAAAGAGACATATAAGTATCAATAGCTTAACCAAGGATACGAAAACTGGTTCTAGATCAATTTTGTCAAGGGGTTTCAGGAGAGCATATATATTAGATGAGTGGGTTAATGCTAATATCTTCTATAGAGATGATCTTGGTGTTAACCAGGTTATTGAGGGTCCAGCCATTATTGAGGAGATGAGTTCAACAACTATTATTCCACAGAGCTGGATCGGTGGAGTAGGTGTATATGGAGAGATTCATTTGGAGAAGAGGTGATTAGAAATGGTTTCATGGGAGATTATTTTGAGAGCAACTATCTACGTAGCTGAAGAAATGGGTGTTGCTTTGAAAAGATCGGCTTTCTCACCAAATATAAGAGAGAGAATGGATCATAGCTGTGCAATCGTTGAGGAGAGTGGAAGAATAATTGCTCAGGCAGAGCATATACCTGTTCACTTAGGCTCATTTAGAGTGGGTGTGAATAATTTGCTGAGAGTAATCGATGAGGAGAATATAGTTGTTGAGGATGGTGACATGATACTTGTGAACGACCCATATATATCAGGTACTCACTTAAATGATCTGATGCTACTAGCACCTATATACTACAATAATAGATTGATTGGTTATGTTGTGAATAAGGCTCATCACGTTGATGTTGGAGGTCCTGTTCCGGGTAGTATGAATCCTGATGCTAAAACTATTTACGAAGAGGGTGTAATAATACCACCGATTAAACTTGTTAAGAGAGGAGTAGTTGATAAAGAGATAATGAGATTATTAGCCAAGAATTTCAAGAACCCGAGGATGGTCATGGGAGACTTAAATGCTCAGATAGCGGCTAATCTAAGAGGTATTGAGATGATCATATCATTAATTAATAAATACGGATTACCAGAGATCATCGATGCCTGGAACAGATCTATTGAGTACTCAAATAAATTATCTTTAAAAGCAATAAGTGAGTGGCCTAGAGGTGTCTATGAGGCTGTGGATTATTTAGAGTTAGATGAGAAGGATCTTGTTATAAAAACTAGGGTGAGTATATTCGAGGATAAGATAAGAATAGATTTCACAGGAACCTCAGAGAATGTTCCGGCGCCAATAAACGCTGTGTATGGGGTCACTTTCGCGGCTTCATCATACGCAATCAGATCTCTTATGAGTAGAGATATATTCGTTAACGAAGGCTTCTACAGAATATTAGATATTGTTGCTCCAGAGGGAACATTGGTTAATCCACGAAAACCTCTCCCTGTATCTGGTGGGAATGTTGAGACTAGTCAACGAATAGTTGATGTAATATTCAAAGCATTTGCCGAGGCATTACCTCATAGGGTTCCGGCGGCTGGTTCAGGAACAATGGTGAATATCATGATCGGTGGGTTGCGTAGAGATGGTAGCTACTGGAGTTATTATGAGACTATAGGTGGAGGAACTGGGGCTAGACCAGGTAAAAACGGTGTTTCTGGTGTACATGTTAATATGACTAATACTCTCAATACTCCTATAGAGATTGCTGAGAGGATCTACCCGATAATATACACGAGATATTTGATTAGAGAGGGTAGTGGGGGAGAGGGATTATACAGAGGTGGAGACGGTGTAATTAGGAGCTTTATTCTACTTGAGGGATCAGCTAAATTATCTGTATTAGCAGAGAGGTTCAGACACGCTCCATGGGGTCTATGGGGAGGAGGTTCAGGAGCACCTGGGAAAATAGTGATTCGTAGATCGAGTGGAGAGATAATTTATATGCCATCTAAATTCTCAGTGGAGATCCATGAAGGAGATGAAGTAGTTATAGAGACACCAGGAGGCGGGGGGATAGGATCAGGGATAATAAAGATCTTAGCAAAGAGAAATGTGTTATCCACATCTTAATTCATATCTTCCAAAATTCTCGGGTGTATTGATCATTGATCTGAAAAATTTTTACGCAGAGTAATCCTTCAAGAAAATATTCTATCTCGCTCTCATAAGTGATCTGTTGTATTTTATATGTTTTCTAATAATAATTGTTTTTGAGATTAATTCTTTAGTTGATCGGGTAGCCTCAGCTATTATTCTCTTAGAAACTAGAATAATTCTCTTTCTACGTGAATTAATTTGACCATATTCAAAAACATATCTCCAATTAATCTTAGCAAGTAGATATGATATGTAGAGAGATGATATGAGAAAAATAATTGCTGAGGCAATAAAATTCAAACCTATTGCCGCGAGAGATTCGAGTACTGCTAAACCTATATACAGTGTCATTGCTGTAATAATTATTTTCCCAATGAACACAGCCGATATATAATATAATAAATTAAAACCTGTGAAACCCGCTGGGAAATATATTAAGTCGTCAGGTATAGGTGTCGAGGCTGCTATTAAGATCAGAATAAATCCGTATAGACCTACTTTACTTGATAAATAACTTAGATTCTCTCTAGTCTCCTCAGAAACTCTTCTACGCATATACCTCCCAAGTGAATAAATAACCAATTTCCCAATCGATGCCCCAGTTGCTGAGCTGATTATAATGAATGGGTAGATAAAAGGATCATTAATTACTCTATAAGCAACTACTATAACCACAAAAAGATATGGTAGAGAGGCGAAGGGCACAGAATTTGATAGTAGAGATATTAGGAATAAAAAGATAATTGGATTATGTAGACTAGTTTCCCAGATAAACTTCAGTATATCATGAAGAGCTAATGTTGCTAATCCTATTACTATTCCCTGGAAAAATATATGATGTAAAATATATTTTGATACTGCCCGGACCCTCAGTATTAGATTATTAACAGAGCAGTAGACTACGTAGTACTTAGTATAGTGAGAATAGTGAGAATATGCGTTGGGTTAAAAGAGATTTTGGCTAGTGAGG
>CAZFDB010000020.1:0-9969 GCA_964517475.1 uncultured Desulfurococcaceae archaeon
CTAGGTAGACAGCTGTGGTATTCAAACCAATTGCCCTACCCCTCATCTCTCTAGGTAATCTATCGCTTAAGATAGCTACAGTCGTCCCAGAGATCATGGCGGCGGATACTCCTTGGATAAATCTAAGTATCAATAAGCTCAGGAAATCACTGCTGAGAATAATACCGATGGAGGATAAAGCGAAGACGGAGACACCGATTAAGAAGATCTTTTCTCTATCAGCCCAGTCACTGATCCTGCCCATAACAAGAACAGTTGACGCAAGAGCAATTAGAAACGAGTTCAGAACCCAATTCATCTCAGCCAGAGAGACATGGAACTCCTCGGACATTATGGGAAGAGCAATACTGATAGAGGACGAGGTAAATGGTGTTAGAAAAGAAGCGAGAGTTGTGGTGAATAAGACTCCGTAGAAATCTTTAAGAGAAATTTTACTCATTATAAAAACCATGTCTCATTATATGCATTGACTCATTGCTATATTGAGTATGTTTCTTATCCACTCCCTAGGTTTATATAATGTTCCTCTCCTTTCTATTAATCCTCTTAACTCATAGTCTCTTACGAATTCTGGTCCTCCTAATCTCTCCTCGATCTCGCTCTGACTCATCTCTTCAAGATTCATTAGTATATCCGCGACTTCTCTTCTGATGGTTAGTGGTATTCCTGGTAAATAAACTATTTTTCTGAAACTCTCGTGGGAGTAGTAGATCTTGTCTGCGCAAGCCATCAACGAAGCTATTACCAGGAACGTGGTCTCTGACTTAAACCCTGGGCTCGCATTCACGAAAACTTTCTTCCCCTCTCTCTTATGCCTAATTATCTCTGAAACGATCTTGTCCAATAGATCTTTTAAACCCTCATCAAATTCCTCAACATCTTTTATACCATGGAACTGTCTACGATCAACTTTAAAACCCTCTTTCTCCAGAAACTCAGCGACGGCGTCTCTAGCAATTGTTGAGTTACAAGTATCTGTTGAGTAAAGTATCACCAAAGTATCTCTCGGAGAATGAGCATGAGCCTTCATAAAAAGATTCAGTGGCGTAAGTTCAGCTGAGGCATCGTATCCTCTGCCACTAATAAATATTCTGAGGATCCCTAGAGCATCCTCCCTCTTCTCACACAACCGATCTTGTCTCTCGTCACTCGGAGACCATCTATCCCAATCCTCAAAACCCATACTCTCAATAATCTCGCCAATATGAGGATCCCTGGAAGCATTCCCTAGAAGAGATGTTCCCACGGGGATAATATGAACAAATTTAACCAATTCAAACACCACAAAAAATAATCTAGTAGTAATAGAAAAAGATTTACAACTGAAAGCCTCGCCTTTTAGTGTGGGGATGGTGTTTATTAGCTTTCTAATATTGGTTTTGGAGCCCGGGATGTATGGGCTTCTAAGGGAGTTCTGGCTCCTATACTGCCCCCAAATGACAGATGTAGCCCGAATAGATGGGGGGTCAGGTATATAATATTGTTTTGAGAATAATTTATTAGAGATGAACCGAAATTGTTTAAGAAAGGCATCCAATATATTGCTGAGCCTTATAGATCTGTTGTGAAGAATCTTGTTGATGAGCTTATCAATGTTTTTGGCTCAGATCTAGTTTCTGTAGTGGTTTATGGTAGCGTGGCTCGAGGTGATGCTAGAAGAAATAGTGATCTTGATCTATTAATTGTTGTAGATAATTTACCGAAGTCTCGCCTTAAGAGGATCGAAAAATATCTTGAGGCTGAGAAAAGAATCGATCCATTATTGGAGGAGTTGTATAAGGAGGGATACTCAGTATCTATATCGCCGATCCTTAAGACCAGAGAAGAGGCTGAGAAAATATCACCTCTATATCTAGACATGGTTGAGGATGCAGTAATAGCATATGACAAAGACGACTTCTTTGAGAAAATATTGATACGTTTATCCGAGAAATTAAAGGAGTTAGGCGCTAAGAGGATCTATATAGGAAAGAAATGGTACTGGGTACTTAAAGAAGATGTGAAATATGGGGATGTAATAGTAATTGAATAACATTGTATTAGCAAAATCTAATCTCAGACAAGCATGGGTCAGATTAAAACACGCAGAAGAAGAACTTGAGTCAGGAGACTACCCATATATAGTAAGACAATGTCAAGAAGCTGTTGAATTATCGCTAAAGGCGGCTTTAAGATTAGTGGGAGTCGAACCTCCTAAATGGCATGATCCAGGACCTGTGTTGAGGAGGGAAAGGAATAGATTCCCAGAATGGTTCAGAGAACACATAGATGAATTTGCATCAATCTCACGATCCCTGAGAAAAGAAAGAGAACTAGCGATGAATAGTGATGAAGAGACAGATATACCCGCAGAGGAATTATACACTAGATATGATGCTGAACAAGCATTAAATATGGCTAAGAAAGTATTAGAGCTCGTGGAAAAACTTCTTCAAGAGATAGTAGCTAAACACTAACCTCCTCCCCGCACTAAAGAGCTGGGCTTTTTAGTTGCTACTCCTCCTAAAGAGGTTATGGGTCTTAACCCGTTGTGCGTCGTGATGTAGCTTTCTATTTTTCTAATCTCAACTTTGTATCCTAGTCTCCTGACTATGTTGCTCGATGCTTTTAGATCTGCGTTGATTCTTTCCTCTCAATTCATTTCCACATGTATAGGATCAAGATAATCGCTTTAGAATCGATGTGTCTATACACAGCTTTTCTTTCACAACATTGAGGACAACGTTCGTAACTGTTCTCTTTATATGGGGCATCTTAAGCACTGCTTTTATGAAGTTGTTAAGCTCATCTATACTTCTAAACTTAGCTATCACAGCTACATCGAATTCACCTGTTATATCGTATACAGCTATCACCTGCTCAAATGCGGAGAGAGCTTTCTCAACCTCTGTTATATAGGCACCCTCTACTGAGACCATTATTAGGGCTGTGACATCCATACCAAGAACTTTTGTGTCTAGCTCTGCTGTAAATCTCTTTATAACCCCTGTCTTCACCAATCTCCTAACTCTTTCATGAACCGTAGATGTAGGTGTCCTAATCTCCTTAGCAATTCTTCTAAGACTCTTTCTCGAGTCCTTTAAAAGTCTCTCTAAGATCATTGTATCAAGCTCATCCAGCCCAGGTCTCAACAAATCCACCAATTTACATTGTGCTCGCTATTATAAATATTAACTTTACATATAATTACCAATGGTTTATGGCTTTTTTTGAATATTTTTCAGCGATCCCATGGTATGTATTTAAGTATCCATAGTAGGTAAAAGTCTACTAGGTAATTAGATTGGGAGGGAAGATCTGGCTCGACATAATATTCACAGATCTCCTAGGTGTGCTGAGAGTTGTTAGTTATAGAATCGATGAAGAGAGTATATCGAAGATATCTGAGGTTATTGGCAAGACAGATGGGAGCTCTGTATATGGTTTTACAGGGATTGAGGATAGCGATCTATTCCTACACCCCATAGAAGGCACTCTGACCAGAGCCTCATGGGAGGCTGGGAGATATGTAGTGCTATCCAGGGTCTATAAGGGGGGAGAGAGATTCTTAAGAGATCCGAGGCTTGTTGCAGAGAAAACAGAAGAGGTTTTGGGGGACTGGGGCTACGAGGCATTGGTATCGGCTGAGCTTGAGTTTTTCATAGTAGATAAAATAGATGTTAGGATTGAGAGGAATGGGGGTATCTACAGTCAGAGACTTAAGGTTTTTTCACAAGAGATGGTTCTCGAGCATCTCTTCCCAGTTAAGAGGAGCTATCAGATGCCGCCGGAAGGTAGGTTTGAACAAGCGGTTGAAGAGATCGTTAGAGGCTTGGAGGCTATGGGGATCAGGGTTGAGGTTATCCACCACGAGGTGGCTACATCCCAGTTCGAGCTTAACTTCTTGGGGGGATCCCCAACATATGTATCCGATACCCTCCAGCTAATTAAGCTGGGGATTAGAAAGATCTTGGGGAGGCTAGGTCTACAACCCCTCTTCATACCAAAACCGTTCTGGGGCGATAATGGCTCCGGCCTCCACACACATATAAGTCTCTGGAGAGGTGGTGTCAACATATTCCACGACGATAGCGATAGATATGCTGGGATCAGCCAGGTTTGCAGATACTTCATAGGAGGACTACTAGAACACGGCCCAAGCCTATCTGCCATCGTATCTCCGACGGTTAATAGTTATAAGAGACTAGTACCAGGATACGAGGCTCCTGTCTACCTCACATGGGGCAGATCTAATAGAAGTGCTGCAGTTAGAATACCAATAGCTATGTCAAAGGATAGAACGAGGATCGAGTATAGACCCCCGGATCCTACATCTAACCCCTATCTAGCTATCTCAGCCATAATATTAGCCGGGATCGACGGGATCGAGAGGAAGATAGATCCAGGAGATCCCGTTGATGAGAACGTTTATAAGATGACACCTGAGAGAAGAAGACAGCTCGGTATCAAAAGTCTTCCAAGAAGCTTAGACGAGGCTCTAGATAATCTTGAGAACGACTATAAATACCTATTGAGAGCCTTCCCAAAGGAGCTTATAGAAACATATATAGAGTTGAAGAGAGAGGAGGCTAGAAGAGTCTCCTCAACACCCTCTCCAATAGAGTACATGGAGTATCTCCACCTATAACCACGCATACCGATACACCCTATCTTTTCATGGAGAAAAAGATATTAGCAATTCAATACTTTAACTCGAATCCTTAATTTTGCGAAGAATTCTCTATTGAGATAACTTTCTGCAGAATCTTTTCTCTCCATAGCTCTGTAAGATCACCTCTACATGATTTTAGGAGAGCTCTGAATATTTTGAGCTTGTCTAGGTATAGTAGGTCAAGAGAGATCTATAGATCTCTATGAGATCTTCTATCGATGTGATAGTTTTCTAGCAAGAATTCTGTGAGGCTCTGCAGAGACCTTTATAACAGTATCTCGCCTCGGCTGCGCCTCTCACACAGATCTCTCTATATCTCTTGTTTCGAGGGATTTGATAACGATCGGGACTATATTATTTATCTCGTCTGAAACGCCGAGTAGAGATCCTCTAAGTCTTATCCTCCTAGATGGTGCCCACGGGATATTCATGTTTCTTAGCATAGTTGTTAACCCTTTTATTGACGTTCTATCAACAATCCCCAATTACTATTGTCTCAGTCCACTCCAGATCCTTTATCCTAAGATCTGCATCTCCATATAGTTCTAGCATTATTACTCTCTTAGCACTAAGCATATCTAGGATCTTCTCCAGAGGCTTCGGAAATATTTTCAGCGGTTTCTCTTCTCGATGTGATACTTTTAGCGATTCCTGCGAGAGTTCTAGGTTGATTACAAGCTTACGTAGTTCTTAAACAAACATTAACTATGCTCAAGATCTATACGGAGCTCACTGGCTTTAAAGCGGATCTTAAGAAGATCCTCTGACCACTCAAAAGTTCTTTATTGGTGAGTATGCAAGATCTTGTGTTGGAAGGCTCAAGAATCTTTGTTAACGAGATGGGTCATGAAGCGAAGACTATAGAGATAATGATTAAAAGTTTAAGAGCTGGAGCCAGAGATCTTCTTACGGGGTTATGGACTAGAGACTTCGCATATAGCATGTGTCATAGTTCTATGCGCATCTAGATAATAATGTTATTGAAGATCTAAGGGAAGAGGTTAAGATTACTCGCGGGATCTTTAGGAGAGAAAATAGATCTGATCATATATAAACTTGTTTCGGTAGATCCGTTAGAAAAAGATCCCAAAGATCGCTTGCAACAGATCGCTGAGAACTCGCGTAACAAGATCCCAGATCAATATGTAGATCTGTTACAAAGAGACCCATTGTAACAGATCTTAGAAAAAGATCCAACAGAGTTATAACTCTTACAATCATTAATCTATGATTAGAATTTAAATAATCATTATCAATGATGTTTTAGTAAAGTAGTAAATATATTTTTAATCTCTGAAAAACAATTGAGGTTATTTATGAGTAGAGGTTTACTAAATGAATTTCTCTTTAGAACATCTTATGAATTTTATGAAGAAATATATTATGTGGATCATAAAGCACTACCTTACGAGATACAAGGATCTCTTGTATCAAGTAATTATTCAGCTATGAATATTTCTCAGATCGATCTTTTGCAAACTTATATAATGTTTTTGAAACTTGGTTGTATCAAGATCAATAGTCTGAGGTGAGTTATACGCGGAAATGGTTGTTAGTGGCTACATGGGGGGATCCAGGAGGTTGGAGTAAGGTTATATATAGGGTTCCTAAGATTCCATTAGAAAAATGTAGAGATCTATGGATCGAGGGTGATGAGAAGATCCAGGAAAGAAGTATTCAATCAAATTCCTCATCGGCTGCTATAGCGAGATGTGTGTATGAGAAAAGATGTGTTATGGAAGAAATTGATCTTGTGATATCACTAATAGTTTCAGAAATATTAACAAATCCCCTAGAGGTATGTGGATCTGGTGCAAGAGATAGAGGAAAGGTGGATATTGAGGTGATAGAGAATTCTGCTATGAAGTACGTGAAGAGATTTGTGGAAGAGTATTTTGGAAAAGATCTAGGGGATAGGATCCGTGTATATATAGCACCAGGAATAGGACTTTACAAAACTACTGATTGGAGAGCTAGGTATAGTTGTAATATGAGTAACTACGCTTCATATGTCTTTGTTGAGATGCTTAATACACTTATTAGAGAGAAACCATCTACTATACTATTTGATATGAGTCATGGGATCAATTACGCGGTAGCTCTTGGTTTAGGAGCTATTAGAGATTCAGTAGATATCTTCTTGCTCTCAAAAACATTACTGGAAGAGAGAGATGAGGATAAGGAGGATAGGGATGAGGCTGGTATTAGATTAATATACTTAAACTCAGATCCCTATATAGCTCCTAGGGCAATAAGAGATGTGAGTTCATCTATTGATGAATTGAATATCAATATTATCTTATGCGAAGAAGTTGATTCTATAGATGCTAGAAGAAAGATCTATGATGAGATACTTAAATTAGTATCTAGCAGAGATAAAACACCACTGTACAGGATCAAGAGAAGTATGAGACCTATGGACTTCGTGAAGAAATGGAATAAAATATCTAGCAGAAGTATAGAATCAGTTGCTTCCTTAATAAAAATACTTGAGCGAGGTCTACTTCTACCACTTATTTATGAAATTATTAATGTCTCAGAATCTCTGAGTAGTGAAGAGGGTTGCGGAGGTTTATTAAGAAATGATTTGAATACAGATAAGTTATATGAGATTATTAATTACATAGATCGAGTTGTTGATGCTGAATGTGGTGAGAATAATGAATTAACTGTTTACAGAAATCTATGGCTAGATCCAGTGGTTATGAAACTTTTTATAGCGTCATGTGTTATCGGGAGAGAATTAATTAATAAGATAGATTCTCGCAAGATCATTGATTGGGCACCTCTCAACATCTTCAAAGAGATTGTTGATAGTCCTTTAATCATATCTAGGGCGGCGAAGACAATTGCTGAGAGAGAAATTGATGATATTAGATGCAGAACCTATGTCATATATAAAGTATTTGGCGAGGAATTAATTAATCAGGAACTTCTATATAAGACTATATATGACTTATACGAGGATCTCTCTAATTTCGCGTTAGAGATATATGGCGATGATAAATGGCTCAGAAAACTATGTCGCCAGGAAACTCCTCAGCAAGAGCTTCGAGAATATGAGAATAGATTAATACAGCTTTCGAAGAGGGTAGGAGAAAAAGGATTTCACGTAGTTAAATGCATTGAATCCAAATGTGATTTTGATGAAAGAAATCTATATGCACACGCCGGATTTGAGAAGAATATAACGTGTATAAAATTTGAGAGAAGAGGTACACAAGATAATAAAGATCCTATCGAGATCTTCGTTAAATACAGAGATCTTGAGTGTATCAACAGAGTTCTTAGGAGAGTTAGATACGGTGATTAATTTATTGAGGATTAGACTTGGGATAATCTAATGATTCATAATTTTTATCTATGTATCATGTATCCATGTATTCTTCTCACATCTACCTCCTACGGCTGAGGGTAGAGTTGCTATTATGTCTCCATCACTTATTCTCTCCTCAAGATCTCTAACCGCTGTTCCTCTGCGTAGTAAGACATGGCTTGATCTTACTCCTCGCCCAAGATTTTTCTAGAATCTTATGCTGGTGGGTTCCAGGAAAGTTTTTGTGTTGCTGAGGCTACTTTGTTAACTAAGATGATAGTCTCTCCGGATCTATGGTTCATAGACTCCTGCTGTGGCGAGACCCTCCGCAATAGTGTTTACTGATCCTGTGCCTAAGAGCCTTTTCCATCTCCGATAGTATAATCCTCATCATCCCTAAGCGAAGATATATAATCCTCAGCAGTTCTAATCATCAAAACTTCTCAAATTAATTATATCTAGCTTACAAAAATAAGAAGGGTAATTTATACTTAGCATCTTTATAGTTGGTTTTTCCCATATTAGATAAGAGCTCGCTGGCTCGGCTTTGATCCTATGCTGAGATATCTATACGAATAGATGCTTTCTTATGATCTCCAGCTCATTTATAGCTTTATCTTTATCGTTAATATACACTATCCTCCCTCCGCTCATAACAGCTATCTTTGTTGATATCTCTAGCACATTATTTAGTTTTGTACCTGGTTCTACTAATACAATGGTTTTCCTCTTTCTCCTCAGCTCGTTTAGAAGACTATAGATCTTCTTAACCATTATAGGCATCACCCCCTCAGTAGGTTCATCTATTAGAATAAGCTCTGATCCTGAAACAATAGATCTTAGGATAGACACTATTTTTCTCTCACCCCCGCTTAAGAGGTCGGCTCTTCTATTGATCAAGTTCCTTATATCTGGGTACATCTCCTCCAATGTTGCTAGATCAATGTTTTTCCTGCCAGTAGCAAGTCTTAGATTCTCCAGCACTGTCATTCCCTGGAATAGTCCTGTATCATCTGGTATATAGAACACACCCAGTCTCGCTATCTCATGTGTCTTCAGCCTAGAGATGTCTTCGCCTCTCAGCATGATCTTTCCTCTTCTCACAACCTCGATCCCCATTATAGCCTTTAGAAGAGTTGTTTTCCCAACCCCATTCCTCCCTAGTATTGCTAGTAGATCTCCCTCATCTACTGAGATATTTATCTTATGTAGCACATGTGCTTTTCCGTAGAAAGCATCTAGGTTTTCTATGGATAGCATACTCTACTCACCTAGGTAAACCTCTCTAACAAGTTTATTCTCAGCGATCTCATTAGGAGCCCCATTCGCTATCACCTCTCCTCTATTCATAACTATAATCCTCCTAGATATGCTGAAAACAACATCCATATCATGCTCAACGAGAACGATCGGGATCTCTTCTCCAGATCCCTTATAATCTCCATAACCTGCTCTTTTTCTCTGATATTAAGACCAGCCATTGGCTCATCAAGTAATAGAAGCCTCGGCTTTGTCGCCATGGCGACAGCGATCTCAACGATTCTCTGTATGCCATGTGGAAGCTTGATCACCTCATAATCTCTGTATTTATCAAGACCAAATCTCTTAATTATCTCATCCACATCGGCTGATTTTCCCCTAGAGAGAGAGGCTATAGCTATGTTATGATAGACGCTAAGCCTGGTAAATAGATTTATAATCTGGAAGGTTCTGGCCACGCCTAACCTCACTATCTTATGAGGAGGCCAGCCTGTTATATCCCTCCCCATGAAGTAAACCCTCCCGGCATCAGGCTTCAATCTCCCAGTTATCACATTAATAAGCGTTGTCTTCCCAGCACCGTTAGGACCTATTATAGATGTAACGCCTCTGCCGAAGATCGATAGTCTCACACCATTGAGTGCTCTGAATTCCCCAAATTTCTTAACTAGACCCTCAACCCTAAGTATCTCCTCACCCTCCATACCCTATCCACCACCTCTAAAACACCACCTCTGGATCC
>CAZFDB010000021.1:0-9910 GCA_964517475.1 uncultured Desulfurococcaceae archaeon
AGGAGGTAGAAATATTCATAGAGCAAGACTTGTGTTGAAGAGATACTACGATATAGACACCGTAATAGTTGTTTAAATGATCTCTTGTGGAAGATAACAGTATTTAAGCATCAGAATAATATGATTAGAGGGGAGTAGATGCCTGGGAGTAAAGCTCCTAAGGGGCTCTTCGCTGCTAGGAAATTGAGGAAAAAGAGACTGAAGTTTAGGTGGAGCCAAAGAGATTTTAGAGTGAGAATGCTTAGATTAAAAGAAAAGTATGATGCTCTAGAGGGAGCTCCTATGGCCAGGGGTATTGTGCTCGAGAAAGTTGGTATTGAGTCGAGACAGCCTAACTCCGCACTTAGGAAATGTGTAAGAGTTCAACTGGTTAAGAATGGTAAGGTGGTGACAGCATTTGTTCCTGGTGATGGATCAATTAATTTTATTGCTGAGCACGACGAGGTTATTATAGCTGGGATAGGTGGTACCAGAGGAAAATCTATGGGTGATCTCCCGGGAGTTAAGTATAAGGTTATTATGGTTAATGGAGTGTCTCTAGACGCTTTGATTAAGGGGAAGAAGCAGAAGCCTGTTAGGTAAATAATAGTAAACTATTTTAGTCAATAAGTTTCTTCGCTGGAGCTCTCACTAGTGTTCTTCTCCTGTTCATCAATTAGTTCTGACTTCACGTAGGCAGGTACTCCAAGTAGATACGCTAGGAATAATGCGTGGCTAGGAACCATTTTCTTAACTATTTTGTACCCGTCTCCTCTTATGTAGATCCTTGCTGTGTATAAATTAGTCTCTTTATTAAGTTCATCAATAACAATCATCTCAATCTTATCTCTCAGAGATCTGAGATCCTCTTTAAATAATTGTATTATCTCGAAAAATGTTTCTCTATCATTAATAAACTCCTCCTCACCACGAAGTCTCATTATACCCATCATAACATCCATTGGTATATAATACAGCGTGAATATTCTCCCATCCTCCAACTCGCACTGAAGAACAGGTACTTGTACAGGTGATGGAGTTATGTAGGGGTAGATATCTACTATCTTTATTAATTTATTCCTTGAGTACTCCTCCACGTCAACCAACTCTTACTAAATTATTCCTTGGGTAATTATTAAATAGATACTCAGCTTAAATTCCTCCAGAAATAATTGTTTATGGGTTACTCAATGAGTAGCTTAGAACAAGACCTCTTGGAAAGTGTTGTCTCGATTGAGGAGATCAAGGTATTTGGTAAATGGTCAACGGTAGGTGTTGAAGTCAGGGATCCTAGTCTCAAGAAGTATATATGTCTAAAACCAGTATTCGTGCCACACACCGGTGGTAGACACGAGCATGTGAGGTTCGGAAAAGCTGAGGTTCCTATCGTGGAGAGATTAATAAATAATTTGATGAGGAAAGCTAGGAATACCGGGAAGAAGAATATGACTTATAATATTGTTGCTAAAGCATTTGATCTTATTTATCTAAGAACTAAGCAGAACCCTATACAGGTTTTGGTCAGAGCCATTGAAAATGCTGCTCCGAGAGAGGAGACTACGAGGATCATGTATGGAGGTATCATATACCACGTAGCTGTGGATGTCTCGCCTCTGAGAAGAATTGATCTTGCTCTTAGACATATTGCTGAGGGAGCACGTCTATGCGCTTTCAGATCACTTAAGCCTATTGAGGAGTGTTTAGCTGATGAGATTATTGCTGCGTATAACAATGATTCTAAGAGCTACGCGATTTCAAGAAAAGATGAGATTGAGAGAATTGCTATAAGCTCCAGATAGTGTTTTTCATGGAGAAAACTGTTTCAGAGACCTACCTCTACACTTCTCATCTCGTCATGCCTAGACACGCGAATCCCCTAGGAATATTATTCGGAGGCTACATGATTGATTGGATGATTGAGGCGGCGACACTCAACACAATGAGATTATCAGGGAAAAACACTGTTGTTGGATACATAGATAATCTCTTCTTCATAAACCCGATCTCTGTGGGTGACACTGTTTTCTACAGAACGTGGATTGGTAGAGTTAGAAGAAAATCTATGGAGGTGATTATAGAAGCCGTTGTTAGAAGTAGGGAGGGGAGATACTTCCTAGCATCAATTGCGAAAATGATACTTGTGGCTGTAGGAGATGATGGGAGATCTATTGAGGCTGGGTTCAGAATTATTGGTAGAGAGGATTGGGAGATTAATATCATAGATCAACTCAGTAAATGGAGGAGTCAAGTTGATGAAGTAATAAAATCTATTGAGAAGAGATCAGAGGCGCCGTACTCAGTACCGAAATATAGTGTGGCTAGTATGAGAAGAGTATCTTACGAAGACGCTATGCCAGCAAACATAATGTATGCAGGCAGTCTACTTAGATACACTGACGAGATCTCAAGTATCCTAGCCTTCAGCTATGCGGAGGGTGTTGTAGTTACGGCGTCAATTGATCAACTTATTTTCAAGAAACCTATATACGTTGGCGAAGTAATCAAGCTGATATCAATGATCACCAGGACATGGAGAACATCGATGGAGATAAAAACAATAGTACTTAGGCAACAAGATACCAGAGAAGAATTATTAGTGGAGTGCTACTCAACATTTGTTAAATTAAGTGAGATAGGAAAACCCGCAGAATTAAAGCCCTATGAACCCACATCACCGGAGGAATTCGAGGAATGGATCAAGGCTGATGAAAGAAGAAAACAGAGACTAGAGTTACTGAAGAAATTAAGTGGGGAGTATAGAAATAAGGAACTTAAATACTTCGATATTAGAGATCCCAGACCAGTTGTTAGTAGTATTATCTAGCTTCATATCAACCAAATATAAAATTCTCCTACAGATATCGAATTCGATTCGTAGATCACGTAAAAATTTTTTTGGTTTATAATGAGGAATGAATATTATTCGAGGAAAAATTTTTGATGAGAATAATTATCTGAGACAATATAATTTTTTGTAAAAATTTTTAAAACTCTCTTTGAAAAGATTTAGTCTCTCGTAAAAATCAATTGGGATTCCGGTAATACCTATGATTTTTAAACTCTATTTAGTTAATAATCAGTTATGTATGGATCAAAATAATGATCACTATTATATAAATAAATAAATTATAAATATAATACCTGATCTTTATGATCTGCGTTATGTTTAAATACCTCCTAAAGATAATATATATACATGGAGAGAGTGAATAAATATGGCAGAGAAAATTAAGTTCTTCGATATAGTGGCAAAGAAACCATTCGAGACAGACAAATACGAGGTAGTTGTTAAAGAGACTAAGGGCGGTAGAAAAGTAAGGATCGCTTTCGCAACAAGTCCATACACTGGTAAAAGGATCGCTAGAATTCTGGGTCCAGCCAAGTAAATAGATTATGAGCATATAGTAATTTAAAAAATAATCACTTTTTTCCCATATAATCATTCTCTTCAACATATGATCCATTAATTAATTGGAGGATAATTCTTCGCTGAGTGTGATTTCTGGTCAACAATATTACCTTAATAATTATTAATAGCTTTTAAGCTATTTCATATATATTACTCGGGAGATAGTAGATGCCCGAAAAACCTCATCTCAACATGGTCATAATCGGACACGTTGATCATGGAAAAAGTACTTTAGTAGGACATACATTAGTATTATTAAAACAAATAGATGAGAAGCAACAAAAAGAGGTTGAGGAACAGGCTAAGAAAGCGGGTAAGGAGACTGAGAAATTTGCTTGGTTGCTTGATAGAATGAAAGAGGAGAGGGAGAGAGGTGTAACTATTGCTCTCAGCTTCGTTAAGTTCGAGACTGATAAATATTTCTTCACAATAATTGATGCACCTGGGCACAGAGACTTTGTTAAGAACATGATTACTGGTACTAGTCAGGCTGATGTCGCTGTGCTAGTAGTATCTGCTAAGAAGGGTGAGTTTGAGGCTGGTATGAGCCCTGAGGGTCAGACGAGAGAGCATCTTACTCTGGCCAAGACACTGGGAATTGATCAGATTGTTGTAGCTATTAATAAGATGGATTTGACAGAGCCCCCGTTTAGTGAGCAGAGATATAGAGAGATCGTTGATCAATTGAAGAAATTTATGAAGACATTAGGCTACAGAGTCGATGAAATACCATTCGTGCCTGTGTCAGCTTGGTTAGGAGATAATATTATTTCACCAAGTCCTAACATGAAGTGGTATAAAGGACCGACATTCGTTGAATCTCTCAACTCGTTCAAGGTGCCTCCGAAGCCTATCGACAAACCTCTCAGAATACCATTGACAGAAGCTATAGTGATCAGCGGTGTAGGGACTGTGTTGATTGGGAGGGTGGAGACCGGTGTATTGAAAGTCGGTGATAGAGTAATTATAATGCCCGTTAAGAAAACAGGTGATGTTAGAAGTATAGAGATGCATCACACACCACTTCAACAAGCTGTTCCTGGAGACAATATCGGTTTCAACGTGAGAGGTATAGCTAAGCAAGATGTTAAGAGAGGAGATGTTGTTGGCCACGAGAATAATCCGCCTACTGTTGTAGATGTATTTAGAGCGAGAATATTTCTTATGTGGCACCCATCAGCAATTGGTGTAGGTTACACACCAGTTATACATGCACACACAGCATCCATAGCCTGCAGAATAATTGAGATCGAGGCTAAACTAGATCCAAAGACGGGTCAAGTGATTGAGAAGAATCCACAATTCCTCAAACCAGGTGATATAGCAATAGTTAAATTCAAACCAATCAAGCCAATGGTTTTAGAGAAGTATCAAGAATTCCCGCAACTCGGAAGATTCGCTATGAGAGACATGGGTAAGACAATAGGTGTTGGACAAGTAATAGATGTTGTGCCAGCAAAGATCTAATCAAGATATATATAGTGAGTAATAATGAAAGTAAGAATAAGAGTGTGGGGAACAAGCCACGAAAATGTTGACTACGTAGCTAAACAAATAGTTGAGATAGCAAAGAAATCAGGTGTAGAAGTAAAAGGACCAGTACCACTACCAACAAAGAGATTAGTAGTACCAACACTAAGACTACCCCACGGAGAAGGCACGAAAGTATACGAGAAATGGGAGATGAGAATTCATAAGAGATTAATAGATGTCGCAGCAGACGAGAGAGTGATGAGACAGATCATGAGGATCAGAGTACCACAAAATGTTTATATCGAAGTAGAGATAATTAGATAAGAAATAAACAAGTATTTTAAAAGAGGAACTTACCTAAACAAAAACATAAATATTTTACTTTGAATTATCAGAATAATTTATTGGGATTATGAGCCGGGGTGCCCGAGCGGTCTAAGGGGCTGGCCTTGAGAGCCAGTGGGTGATGAGCCCGCGCGGGTTCGAATCCCGCCCCCGGCGCCTCAGTTAATTACAACCATAAGCCTCGCCCTTTAGGGCGAGGAGGAGGTCAGATATATCAAGAATTCTCGGGTCAGTCATAGATCATTTTGATAATAATTCCTTAATAAACTCCTCAAATCTATCCGCGACTCTATCCCAATTATTTTTAGAGGCGTATTCTATACCTCTATTAATTAAGTAATCAAATTTTGTGGGGTTCTCCACGAATTCTTCTAATATCTGCGTTAGTTTCTCGACGTCTCCCCTGGGAAATATAATTGCTCTACTACCATCTGCGACCCCTGTCTCGGCAAATATGTCGCTGACAACAACTGGTTTTCCATAAGCCATACATTCAAGAACTGTTAATCCAAATCTCTCCTCAGCTATTGATGGCGAGATACATAAATCAGCTAATTTATAGTAGTAATCAATATCATCGCTGTTCACAACAATATTGATTATCTCCACACCTGCTTCTCTATTGATTTCTCGGCTTCTCGCATGACTCTCTCGAGATAATTCTTATCTGTTAATCCGCCTATTAAATAGATCCTGACAATATCCTTGATCCTCGGATTATTTCTCAAGAGTTTCTTCGCGGCTTTAAGAAGAATTAACTGCCCTTTATTAGGGGCGAATCTACCTATTTGCACAATATCTATTTTGTCATTGCTAATACTAATTCTCTTGAAAGGACCATCTACACCCTCGAAACCGGGAACCCTGATAACATCTTTATTAACCTGAAGATAATTAATTAAATCATTCCTAACAGTCTCGGTCGGAACAACAATTAAATCCACTTTTCTTGTTACTCTCTTAAGTGCCTGAACCCTGAGATAATACTTGATCTTGTTCTTCTTCGCAATCTCTGATTTAAATAGACCAACGTCGTGAATAACAGCTATTTTTTTAATCCTCTTACCCATGTACAATGGAGATGTTTCGCCTCAGTAGCTATTAATAATAACTATATCTGATCTTATAGAATTAACTAACTTCCCAGCTTCTCGAGAAAATATATATGATGAGATTATTGGGGCATGTATTCTATTCTATGTCTCACAAATAGGTAGTTGAATAATGTCTCTTTCCTCAGATCAGGATATTCTCTAGTCACCACATAAGTCTCGTAACCTCTCTTAGATAAGACCTCAGCTAATTTATACATGAATTTTTCAGACCCTCCTTTTATCGCAGGCCACCAACCTCTTGAGACAAAAACTATCTTCAATTCAGAGATCCTCTTAACCAATAATATTACTCAACTAAAATATTTTATTACAAGTTAAAGATTTACTCAACTAGTGATCCGCTTGACCTTCTATAAATTAATGTCCTAGACTAATAATTACGTGGGTGCCGAATACGAGTTTTGATAAGCCCGTTAGAAAAGGATCGCCTTATATAATGATTAAAGAAATTCATGAGCAACCGAGCGTTATTGAGAATATTATTAGTAGAGATAATGAGTTGTATAGAGAGATTGCAGAGGCTCTTAAGAGGAGTAAGAAAATATTTATACTAGGTTCAGGATCCTCATTTCACGCAGGACTATACCTCGATCTGGCTCTCAAGAAACTTGGCTACAAAGTATTTTCCATTGTGAGTAGCGAGTATGAGAACTATATTAATATAGCAGATGTAGATACGATAGCTATAGCTCTTAGTCAAAGCGGATCAACAACAGATACTCTTGAGGCAGTTAATGCTTTCAAGAGAAGAGGCTCAAAAATAATTGGTGTTACAAATGTTGAGAAAAGTCCTCTTTCTCAATTATCTGATTATGTAATTTACGTGGGCGCTGGGGTTGAGGAGGCTGTTACTGCTACGAAGAGTTTTAGTGGTCAAATAGTGAATTTACTGAGGATCTATCTCGAGATACTCGGCAACGATTCAAAGGATCAATTCATGTTGAGATCCTACGTAAAGTATCTCCCAAGGATCGTGAGAGACCATATATATAGGTCTGAGGTTTTTGTTAGAGAAATTGTGGATCTCATATATAGAAAAGAGAATGCTTTTATCACTGGTAGAGGATTTCACTATATATCATCACTCGAGTCATCTCTAAAAATCAAAGAGACATGTGGTGTACACGCCGAAGCATTCTCCTTGGGAGAGATTAGACATGGGCCAAAATCAATTATAGATGAACAATACTTCGTAGGGATATCATTGAGAGATAAGAAAGATCTTGATCTAGGGAAAAGAGTGATTAATGAGATCTATGACAGTGACGCCTTCATAATAATATCAGCACCTGAAGACATCGAGGATATACCCACCTCAGACAAAATTTTTGTTTTTAGAAGAGAGAGTGTTCCAGAAGAGTTATCAATGATACTTGAAGTGATCACGTATCAACTAATATCATACTACATAGCACTTGCCAGACTCCTCGATCCTGATCGTCCTCGTAGATTAACTAAAGTTGTTATTTAGATCCAAGAATACCTGGATCAACACTATATCTAAGTACAGCTAAGACCCCTCCCAATCTCCTTAACTTATTCCCCAGAGAAGACTCCTCCGAGACAATGACTATTTCACCTCTACTCGATAATGTTGTGAGAATAATTTTACTGATCTTATCTCTAGTCTCTTTATCAGCTCTCATGAAAGAGTCGATTACAACAAGCTTATCTACAGCACTCGGAACCAACTCAGCTAATTTGTATAAGTTATCTAATCCACTTAAAACCTTATCGGGATCTCTTGCTAATGTAGCCATATACTCCTCTAATATCTCCTCACCCCTTATCTCAGAGTATCTCTCAAGAACTCTCCTAACCACATCTCTCCTCACCAACTCCTGAACACCTTCACAACCACCGATTGAGACAGTGTCTCGATAAATAGATATATTATCTAATCTAAGTATATCACTTAATCTCTTAGACAAATCCCCTGGTGAACCAATTACTATGGTAACAGGCTCATGGATCTTTACATAATTAATTATCTCCTCCGCCAACTCCCTAAGTTTTCTCTCAAACTCATCAAAACTCTCCGAGTCTCTCTTACTTATAGTTGGGAAATTATCTTCAGACAAGATCCTTAGACCCTGACCCTGTAGCAAGGATATACAATACGAGTCATAGTCAAGTGCTATGAGAAGTGCTCTCCTACCCCTATTCGTTAATTCCACTAGTTTATCTATCATCCTTCGATCAATGTAACCATTCTTCTTAAGAATCTCGATCCTTGACCCAATATCTACCGAGAATGTGTGGAAAGATCCTCTTAAACCATACTCTTCAGGACCCTCCTCAATAATCCCCCGAATCCTCAGTCTACCACTGAAAGGCTGAAACTCCATATGCTTAACTCTTAATGTGAGTATCATTGGAAGCCTCTTCTTAGCTGAGCCCTCAATACTAACATCTCTTAAAGTTCTCATTCTAACAAGATCCTCATGCTCAATAATCATACTAACAACCCATAGATCATCCTCATGCTCAATAACAACTCTGAGATATCCCTTATCCTCAATTAATTCCTCAATTCTCAACTATACTCAATAAACAAAATTGATAAACAGAATATAATAAGACCTGACCTTCTCCCCGCTTTAAAGGACTAGGCTTTAAGTTATGAATAAAAGGATTCTGTTTATTTCGGTCTACAACTGTTTTTTCTCTCTAGCTTTCTCTAAGTATCTCTCAACATATTCTTGGTCCCTTAGAATACTGAGTTGATCCTTATATATCTTATCGTAGAGTCTCTCCCAATTCTCAGAAACATATATATGAAGACTCTCTAATCTCTCATTAAATCTCGGATCTATACTGGGATAACCCATTAATAAACCTATTCTACCAAAAGCGTTTCTCGCTAACAAGTACTGCTTAATAAACTCTTTATTTGTGAAGATCTTTCTACCATAATCATATAGAATGAATGATCTTTCATTAGATAAATCATTAATATTACTCTGAATAAATTCTCGAATCAGTAAATTAGCTATTGTTTGAATAAGCATAGTCTCAAAATACTCTTTTACATCCTGAATATATTCGAGGAATTGCTTCTTTAAATTATTGTAACTATCATCACTCCTCGCCTTATAGAATACGTGTCTAGAAACAGCCTCCACAAATTCTTTTAATCTAAACAACTCATCGAAGTCATTGTATATGAGTATGTATAGAGCTGTAAGAGCAGAGTCTAGGAACCCGTACATCAATTTCTCTGAAGCAGATCTATAGTCAAAATCATCTATTAAGGGTATCTTTCCATCGGAAATTGTCTTAGTCGCCTCAGAGATGCTGAATACTCCTGAGTAGATCAATGTATCATTTAAAAATATCGCCGGTACAGAAACAATTTTTTTATCGAAACTCTTCACAGGATCTATTCCAACATCAATTAAAAACACTCTGCTAAGCAAATTTTCTTGACGCAATCTTTTGAATAATCTATACGTAGTTGGGCAGGTCATGTGTCCATAAACCGTGAACATTTTCAAAGCCACCTTCTGTGACATATCATAGTTTCTGACCTCCTCCCCGCCCTGAAGAGACGCGGGTTCTCTTCAGGTGGTTTATTGGTTCCCTGCAC
>CAZFDB010000022.1:0-9508 GCA_964517475.1 uncultured Desulfurococcaceae archaeon
ACACTCTTTATTTTCAGTAGATCATCTACTAACTCGTATGTGAATCTCTCTATTACTGGTCCATAACTCTCGAATTTAATAAAGATATTTCCTAATCGATGTATATTTTTCTCATAAAGTTCCTTGTCATCTGCTTCGAAAAAACCCTTTATATACCCCTCCGGGTTCAGAGATCTAGCGATATCATGATCCACTGTTCCACAAGTTGTTATTACAACATTAAAGATCTCTTCATCAATTAATTGAGCTAATAAACCTCTTAGACCAGTAGCTACTAAATTCCCTGTGAATGACAAGAATCTCGCGTCGCTATTAATTATCATCTCTCTCAATATCTCTGAAGCTCTATATATTGACTGTGCAGTGAATCCATGGATTTCTCCGTAGAGTTTTATCAGATCTACAATCTTAGCATCTGGATCTACTTTCACGTCTTTTACGGGTTCGTAGATATCTGTTCACCATAAACATTTTATTGTTTTTTATCGAGATAAACTATTCTCTAATTACCTCGATACTCTACTCATTAAATCAATAGCTATATTAATACTGCCTCTTCTGATTAGCTCCTCGCGTATTGGTTTCAGTATATCTACTACTTCTCTCGCGACATTCTCCTTGAGATCTAGTGGGTGTAGTGATCCTTCTGAATAGATCTTTCTTAATTCTTCTCTAGAGCCAACAACTATGTCTCCACCGTATTTGAGTGGTCTCTCGATCTTCATAGTTCTTCTGATTCTCAGAATAATATTCTCGGCTATTGATATAATTGGGTTTTCATCAACGATCTTTGGTGGGCAGTAAGCTCTCAGGATCTTATTTCTTATCTCCTCGGGAGAGTCTATGACAAATATAGCTGTCTCGGGCCTAGATTTACTCATTTTAGATAATGAGTATTTCTCATCTATCTCTAATGGGGTTGTAGTCTCCATTCTACCTGCTTCGGGACCCTTTAGTGATGGTATTAGTGGTGTGTGTATAGCTACAACCTTCTTCTTCTTGAGTTTCTCAGCTAATTCTCTAGCTAGCATATGAGCCTTCCTCTGATCAATACCCCCTAAAGCTATATCAAGATCCATGTAGAATATGTCGGTGACTTGCATAAATGGATATATAAGTTTCGAGAAATCTGTTTCAGCCTCCTCAGCTCTCCTACCCATGATCGTCAAGGCTCTCTTAGCTCTAGCCAATGTTGTGTGTTTCGCGGCTCTAAGTAGAAGAGCCCAATATTCACTATCAGAAACCAGATCTTCAGCGTAGATAAGCTCGTAGCTCCCTCTTCCTAAACCAAGTAATTCCAAGATCTCAACTACATGATCTGATGCTCTCTTAATTAAATCCATGTTGCCACCGAATTTATCATTGATCCAGGCATGCCACGTAGCTGAAAGAAGTTTCATCTTAAAACCTGCTTCAACAAGATCCTTGAATTTCAAAGCCCAAACAATCCACCCGATATGAAAAACCCCTGATGGCTCAAAACCTAAGTAGCCTTTTCCACCACCGGTCTCAAGTAATGATCTTAGCTCCTCCTCAGTTATTATTTCCTCGGTTCCCTCCTTGATTCTATCTAGTTTAGTTTCAATATCGATTTAATCATCACCAAATTCATGTATAGTAGACCTACTTTAATAATTACACAATATTATTAAATTCTTTCTACCGAATAATTTCTTGAGAAACCCTACTTAGGTGGATCTGATGAGTCTCATAGAAACTTATTTGTCATGGGATAAATTGATTAAAGAATCGATGAATACAGAGATTGTAAATAAGAGAACTTATAGTAATAAAAATATTGTTTATATATCTGGTATGGGAGGCTCAGGAATAGTTGGTGAATATGTCTCAAAAATATTTGGTGAAAAAACCTATGGATTTAAATCACTTATTGTTATATCAAATAGATCATCTGAGGTTCAGAGTAATATACTAGCTCTATGCGAGAGGCTTTTCTCGATCGCTGTTAGTTATTCAGGGAATACTGGAGAGACAATATGTTTTCTTAGGAAGATATTATCTAGAAATTGTGATATTGGCATTGTATCAAGCGATGGTAGAATAATTGAGGAAGCTATGAAGAGATCATTGCCCTTCTTTAAAGTATCTCAGGGATATCTACCCAGAGTTTCTCTCCCAATGTTGCTAGTAGGCGTCTTTAAACTAATTGAGTTGGTGGGAGCTGATCTAAGTGTTCTGTACAGAGATCTTGAGAAATTTAGTTTTTACATAAGTGAGTACAAAGATCTCTCTGATGAGATCGTTAATGAAATATATGAAAAGATCAAAGGTGGTGAGAAGATCAGTATAGTGTTCTCAAGCAATAATAGATATTCTCCATTAATTGAGCGTTTCAAATCTGAATTTGCTGAGAACACTAAGATGTATGTTGAGTCACCTATTCTACCTGAGGCTGGCCACAACTATGTTGAGACATTACCAAGAGGCTATAAACTAGTTTACTATATATCTGATCCTGATGATGTAGAGAACCAAATGTTGCTTGGATTTCTAAAAAAACTCTCAATGAAACATGAAAATATAATTATTAGAGAGATTATTTTACCTGAGAGAGAAGGATATGTAACTAAGATCATGGTAGGATCTCTCGTTGCTGGTCTGGTATCAACTTCCTTAGCTGAGAAATTAAATATTAATCCTTCTGAAACACCTGTGATCAGATTATACCGAGAACATTCATCAGAGTACTACTTAGCTGAGGAGTGTTGATTATTTTGAAGAGAGCGCATCTAGGTGATGATGGTTACACCTACATAATGTTTGGGGAGAGGGTAGCGAAAGAGGATTTATTAATTGAGTTAATAGGAGTTTTAGATGAATTAAACTCCTTCTTAGGACTAGGACGAAGTTTCTTGAGAAATGAGGAATTAGATAAGATACTCAGAGATATTCAAGATCTGATATTTAGAATAAGTAGAGATCTCGCTTATCCAAAAGATAAATTAACTGATCCATGGGTCTCAGAGAGAGATATAGAGAATATTGAGAAATTAACAAATGAATTATGGGAGAAGATCCCCGAGCCAAAATACGCTTTCATATACCCCACGGGGACGCCGGCGGCATCTGCTGTGCATGTGGCTAGGAGTATATGTAGAAGAGGTGAGAGAGTAGCCTCTAAACTCTATCATGAGAATAGATTAAATCAAGTATATCTGGTTGCGCTAAATAGGCTCTCAGATCTCCTATATGTATTGGCTAGGTATATTAATTTAGTTGAGAAATACAGTGAAGAGATTTGGAGAAAATGGTGATTCGTTTAAATAAAGAAAGAGCTGTTGAGTTAGGATTATTTCTAAAGAGACTTGGGTCACATATAATTGATTTATTCGAAGTAAATGATCAGCAGTACAAGGCTTTAGAGCATCTCTACAGAGAATTAAGTGATTGCTCATCACTAGCACTACTAACAACTCTGAACTCTATAGTATCATATCAATTATCAACAACAGGTGAGGAGTATTGGTGGGAGTTCTCAAGATACCCAGAATTCAAAAAGTATAGTAGAGATCCGGAGATGTTGTGGGAGTCTTTTAGAAGATTTCTGCTCTCTAGTAGAGGAAATACCAGTGCGAGAGAAATTAAGTTGAAAAGGATCTCTAGATTAAGAGAAGAGGAATATCATATTGAGATATATGCTAAATTCAATGACTATGTAAAGGATCTGGGTAGTTTTGCTCAGAGATTATCAGAGATCCTTAAACAAGATATTTATGATAAAACAATTGTTTTCTCTGCAAAAATGCTTTATTATGTCGCGAAGATATGTGGTGTGAAGATAGGTGGTTTCAGTAATATAAAGATCCCTATTGATAGAAGAGTTGCGGCGGTGAGCTACACGTCAGAGATAGTAGATGTTTTAGAGACGATAGATGTTATTAATTATATAATGAGAGAGAAGGAAACAGCTTTAAGAGCATGGGACATAGTCTCTGAGATATCCGGTATACCTTTGATTAAACTTGATTCATTGATTTGGGGCGTGGGTAGATATGTTAGAGAGAAAGATCCAGTGAATAGAGCTGTGAAAGATCTAGTGAATATATTCAGGGGCTTCATCGATGCGGGAACAATTACTGAGTTAATTAATCAGTTTATTAGAAGAAAACTTCCTTCTTAATCATAGTACATATCTAACGATCACTATAACCTATTATGTAGAGGTAATAGGTACCTGTTCTAGCCGGAGATGAAACTCTTATACTCTTAGCTTCTCTCCATCCAGTGATCATGAAATCAAGACTAATTATTCTTGTTCCTTTCCTCAACTCTTTAGATAATTTTGGTTTAAGCATTTCATTAACGCTAGTCAATAAATACATGTAGACCACGGTAGCGTCTGATAAATCAACTTTCATGAAATCCTCTTGAATAAATGTGATCATATGATCAACTCCAGCTTTTCTAGCATTCTCAATTGCTCTATTCAATAGATCAGGATTAATCTCAACACAAACAGCTTTCGCGCCTCTCTTAGCAGCCGCGATAACTATTCTACCATCACCACAACCCAGATCATATAATACGTCGCCGGGACCGACCTGTGCAATATCTAAGGCTGTTTCAATAAACTCCTCCCTTGTTGGAACCCAAGGAACTTTAACGCCACTATAATAAGCCGCCAATTCCAACACCCAATCATCTGAGTACTCTATCCATCCCCTAGTCATTTGTAATTTTTGGGAGGTTAAAAACTATAATTAGGTCTAGTCAGGTTAAGAGACCTTTTATTGAAATAGGTATTGAAGTAGATAATGATTATATAGATATCGCTTACTATGGAGCTTTGAGAATAACTATTTATTTTAGAGATATAGCCTCGAATAGATGCGGGGAACCAATGAACCCCCTAGAGAGAGCCCTAGCCCCTTAGGGTGGGGAGGAGGTCAGTTAAGAGATAGAAGATGCTGATTGTTTTACTGATAACTGCCCTTTCATCTTCAAGTATTCAATCATCTCATTATATAATTTGATTAGGACAGCTCTACGATCCTCCATCAGTACTATGTCGCTTATACCAGTTGCGTATATTCCATGAGCCATTGGAGAAGGTGCTTTTACTCCCTCAGGATCTCTGAGATACACAACTTCTATATCTCCTCTCTCTATCATATCCAGGATCAATGAAGCGTTTTCTATATCCATGTAATCCTCCATAATTTCTCTCATAGTCTCCTCATACACGGGGAAACTAATTATTTTCTCAACAACTTTTAAGAGAGCATCTGAATTAATTTGTCTTCTATCAATACTTATTTCTTTACCACGGTAATTCTTAAGGATCATTATACTTCTCTCAGCAACATGTCTGAATCTTTTTCTGAAAATCTCTGTGTTTCTCAGAGCTCTTCTAAGTATATCTCTGAGATTTCCACTGTTAACACCTCTCATAATTCCCTTAAC
Organism: uncultured Desulfurococcaceae archaeon; assembly: GCA_964517475.1. Taxonomy (GTDB): domain Archaea; phylum Thermoproteota; class Thermoprotei_A; order Sulfolobales; family AG1; genus WYEN01. Next base: position 5,425 of record CAZFDB010000022.1, read on the forward strand.
GACTTCCTCAGCATTCACTAACCTCGTGGGTATTGATAGAATAAACCCGTTATCTGTTACTGTGATCCTTATATCAGCATTAATTAATTTACCCAGTACATAGGCGTAGGCTCTCGAGAGCGCATCATTAACCCTCCTCCCAAATAATGTGTGAAAGATCAGATGATCAGCTCTTTTATCAGGATCTGTAAAATGCTCGATTAGCACGATCTTATCAGATGGAACTATACCATTTGTATAGTATATTTGCTCAAGTATATAATCAACCACCATCTCTGCCGCGTGAAGATCCAAGTTATATTCCTTAGCAATCCTACGAATCAATTTAATTCTAGAATTCTCTAAATCACCTCTCTTAATAGCCTTGTTCAACTCCTCCGCAACTTTTCTTCTAAAAGCACCTACTTTAAGAGCTGAGTCAAATGCTAATGGAAGCATCTCGGAGAACCATGATGGAACAGTTGGTCTCTCACCATCAGCTGGAACAACAAATATTTTTGTGGGCTCTATATCAACTACTTTATACACCTTGCCTCCTAGTACGAAGATATCTCCTATCTCTAAGATCTCTGCAAAACCCTCATCTAAATCCCCGATCCATTTCCGAGCAGAAATATTTACCACCGGTATCTTGGCTTCATCAGGTATAGCACCTGAATTCAACGCATAGATCATTCTCGCACCTCTCTTTCTCCCAAATACTCCTTCTGTTTCATCAAACCATAGTTTCGAATAGATCTTAAGATACTCTAGCTCGCTTATATTCGATGAAAGATATTTCAGAACAGTGATCAATGTCTCTTTATCAAGATCCTTGTATGGATAAGCTCTCCTAATTACTCTCAAAGCATCATCGACTCTCCACTTCTTCTCAATACTCATTCCTATCAAATGCTGAGCAAGTATATCCAGAGGTTTCATCGGTATTTTTACACGATCAAGTTTTCTATCCATGGCATTCTTAGCTAAAACTGTGCATTCAATAAGATCATCTCTATCAACAACTATTAATCTACCTATACTAACCTGCCTAATATGGTGCCCAGCTCTACCAACTCTTTGAAGAAGTCTCGTCACACTTTTTGGACTTGATAAGAGTATGACAGCATCTATATATCCTATATCTATACCTAACTCAAGACTAGTTGATGAAACAACTACTCTCAGATCTCCTCTCTTTAATCTCTCCTCAACATCTAATCTAATATCTCTTGATAAACTACCGTGATGAGCCTCAATCTTATCAGGGGTTATCCCATCACTTGATCTCTCAAAGATCTTTCTTAATTTAAATACTACTTTCTCAGTTGAGTGTCTCGTGTTCGTGAATATGAGGGTTGTTTTATACTTCTTAATAGTCTCAGCAACTGTTTCATAAATAGCTTGATTAATCTCTTCAGCTGATGCTCTAATAAGATCTACTCTAGGACAAACAACTCTTATATCAATTGGCTTGGTAAATCTAGCATCAACAATAACACAATTCCTAGAATTACCATTATCATCGTACCCAACCAAGAAACGAGCAACGAGATCCAGGGGATTAATAGTTGCTGATAAACCAATTCTCTGAAACTCCTCCTCAGTCAATTCCTTAAGCCTCTCTAAGCTTAATGATAAATGAACACCTCTTTTACTCGAGGCTAATTCATGGATCTCGTCTACAATAACCCATTTAATATTTCTGAGCTTCTCTCTGAATTTAGGAGCAACAAGAGTTATGGCAATGGTTTCCGGAGTAGTTATGAGTATGTGTGGAGGCTTACTAAGCATTTTTTGTTTCTCTGTTGAAGACGTATCACTTGTTCTAACATTTACTCTGATCTCAGGAGGCTCAATACCTCTTCTCCTAAGTAATTCATTGATCTCGTTCAAGGGCTCAATAAGATTTCTTCTCATATCATTATTCAATGCTCTTAGTGGAGATACATATAGAGCATAGACCTCATCTCCCAACTCGTTTCTCTCCCATAAACCGTATAATTCATCTAGAATCGCTATGAAAGCCGCGAGTGTTTTCCCCGAACCTGTCGGACTTGAAATTAATACATTATATCCTTTCTTGATCCATGGTATAGCTATTCTTTGAGGAGGAGTTAATGAACCATATTTATACTTAAACCACTCACTAATATAACCTCTGAGAAGTGTTAATGCCGCATCATCACTTTCCGGATCACTCGCATAGATTAACATCTAATCAAAACCTCTTAATCAGGTACCTAGCTACTCTCGCCCATCTTATCTTAATGATATTAGCTCTTAGATTTAAAAATTTTTGTTAAAAATCCACAAATTTTTCCAGAGGATATGGCTATCACAATTAATATCTGCAGATCTTAATATTAATCATGGCACGAAATTATTAAATGATCGATGCGATTTTTAACGAATTTTGAAAATGAGCTTTAATCAATGAGTGGTAATATGCAAGATAAAATAGATGTCGTATACGCATCTCTTCCTCTACATATTCTTTATATATTTAAGACCACGGGAAAAAGTGAGATGAGTTTTCAAGAGATCATAGAGATCATGAGAAGAAATAATATCTACATAGATGAGAAAAGAGAAGAAATACTTCCAGCAATAATCTATCTCGTCGAGAACAATTTCATTGAAAAAAGCGTGTCTAATAATCTTATCTTCAGAATATCTCCTCGCGGACTTCAAATAGCTAATTTATTTGAGAAGATACTAGCGAGAACATTTCAGAGAGATGCTCAAGCAACATAGTTATTCAGACCTGCGCGGGCTCTTCACATATCCGACCTTTCGAGCCTCATCATCAAATATTTAAACTCCTCCATTTTCTATTTACAATCAATTTATTATAGTTATTGTTCTACGTTTCATTAAATAGGTAAATACGGAGGCGTTTATAATATGAATCAGAGATGATATAAATAGATGCATGGTTCCTTGTATATAGAGATTTTTTATTAAACCTCCGATATAGGGTCCTGGCGAGCCTAACATTAATGCATATATATTTATTTTTGAGAGGAAGAATGGTCTCTCGCTAGATGACACAAATATCTGTATCGTCTTATTATAAGAAGGGATCCATGAAGCTATGGATAAACCAATTAAGACAGCTGATATCATCAGTAGTATTGTTCCACCAGTTAATATACCTACTCCAAGAATCATTGCTGTGACCCCTGTGAGGATCTCTGATAAAGTTAGTATATAGATGGGATTTATCTTATCTGTTAATGACCCTAGTAAGTACTGTGATAAGAACCAACTCATGTACTGTATCGTGGAGAAGTACGCAGCGATTTCCGATGAGATATTCTCATATGATGTTAATGCGAATAGTAGCTGAGCCCATACATTGTAGGAGAAACGGTCAATAGCTACAAAAATTATGAATGGGTATAGATACCTCTCGATCCTGCCTATGGAGAAAAGTTCTCTTAGAGAAGTAATAAATAATTTCTTAGGATCCTCTAAAGATATTCTGTCACTCTGCTCCTTATAATAATTCTTTAGTGAAAGAATGAGTAGAGAGCTTAGTAGAAACATTAGGGTCACAGCAAGGAAATATAATTGGTAGCCAAAGATCTCTTTTATATAATATCCTAGCAAAGGTCCGATTATCATAGTCATGGAATTAACAGTCATGACAATACCAATTAATTGACCCAAGAATCTTCCCCCAATATCGATTAATAAGAGATTCCTGACCACGATTCCAGTTACGAAAGATGAACTCAGTGTCACAAGAGCTATATTAACACCCATGTGAGACCCCGTAGCTCCTACGAATGATGAAATTACGAGAGATAAAGGTGATAATGTTGCCAATGAATTAAATAATAATATGGTTCGGATCCTGCCAACAGATCTAACAGCTACGATGATCAAGATGAGTAGTATAATTGAAAGAATATTACTCATTGTCTCAAGAAACGCCTGAGTTGTGTATGGGACTGCGAGATCCTTGACATAATATCTAACTAGATATGAGTAGGATGAAAATGCTAGTCCCCAGAGACTATAAGATAAGCTAAGTATAAAAATAATACTCGGATCAGTTGACCCTGATCTGATATTCATAATATATGAGACCTCTACA
>CAZFDB010000023.1:0-9412 GCA_964517475.1 uncultured Desulfurococcaceae archaeon
CTATGTAGTCATCCTCTACACAAACTCTCTTCTCAACCGTTGCACTGCATAGACTATGTCCAAGGAAGAAAACGAGGAGATCAACAAGATCTTTTCTAGTTACATCATGTATCTGAAGTTTTTCTAAAACAAGATCTGCTAAAGAGATCGTTGGAAAATCTAATTCAAGTCTCCCCCTCCCTGGTTTATCTCCGAAGAATATATCATGACTAAACTCTAATTTATCAAAGAATATATCGATGTGATAATAATCATTGGGATGATAATACACGAGTCTTCTGGCACCAAATAATGCTTTTACATAGGGATCTGCCTTGAACCTCAGTTCTTTTTCGAATAACTCTATTATATCTCTCCTCTGTTTACTATATCCTATTAAATCAAGATCGGTGAATATTGCTTCTTCGCTCTCAAATCTCTTCAAGAGCCTGTATAACTCTAAGCTATAGGGTTTATCCATTGAGTGAATATATATTGCTACGGCACCTAGGATCCTTAGAATAATATTTTTCTTCTGGGCTTTATCAATGATCTCTATAGCTTCTCTTATAAACTCATTTGGATCAAGGCTAACTCTTTTCCCAAGACTCATTCACTATCCCTCAACTTTCCAATAATTAATTAATTTCCCCTGATCTATTTCTATGATATATCCTTTCAAGACCCCCTCGCTATACTCACTGCCAGGATTCACCACAATTGTTCTATTAATCTTATCCATACCACCAGACTCATGTATATGACCATGTAATCCTATCAGAGGCTGATATTTCTCTATTACTTTTCTAACAGCTTTACTACCAACATGTTCATATTGAACAGCTCCTGCAATAACGACGGGTTTGAGATCCTTAGTTAATTTTGGTGCTAGGTCCAAGTGAGTATTATGTGGTGGGGGATGAATATTAAATATTGATCTACTAGGATCTTTTAATCTAGATATTTGTTTCTCCAAATATTTCTCTAAATCACTTTCCTTCATTTCTCTAGGAGTATTCCAAGGAGTAGGATTCACGTATGGGCACGAGATCATCTCGATTCCCTTGAGTTCAACTACTTTATCTATTGGATAAATAACTCCCTTATCACTATACTCTTTAATCACATCATCTATAATATATTCATCATCGTTTCCCGGCATAACAATAGTGGTTATCTCTCTCGTATTCACCTTAGTGACGAGTAGATCAAGCCATTTTCTCATTCTCTCGATCATTTTCTCAGTAATTATTCTATTAACTTTATCAGGAGAATTTTTAAGCTCCTCCAACTCTCTCTCATTTACTCTGATATAGTAAGCTCCTGCACCCTCTAATCTCTCTTCAAATTTCTTAACCTCTTCTTCTCCTCTTAACTCCCATATTCTACCGAAATATTTTGCTGTGTATAGATCCTCTCTTCTCTTTATTATTGGTACAAGTACTTTCCCGGTGAGATCCCCGGCTAGTATAAGTGTATTAACATTATACATCTCAACAGCTCTGATCCATTTCCTCCATACCAGAGTTGATCCGTGGACATCTACAGAGAAAAAAATTCTTAGAACCATTTTAAAAACACTCCCTAGTTACGCAGGTGGTATCTGTGTATATATCTTTGAAGGATCAATACCTCTTCTCCTATTAACAGCTGACATATACGTGAATACTGATAGTCCTAGGATGCCTACGATAATGTTTATCAGAACTATTAAAGGATCTGTGTACGATGTTAAGATCATGAAGAACCATCCTAAACCAAATATCACTGCACCCACAACTGATGCGAATAACTTTGATGGAAAGATCATACGTTCAAAGAGTTCTGGTCTCCACCACGGCACAAGCATTAATGCTAAACCTGTTGGCCAAACAAATAAGAAGACGCTGAAGTCTAGGAAGGATATTAATGCCGTTGCCGCCCTAAAACCCATATTCTCTAGAAGAGTCATGAATGCTCCGAACGCAGCGAATATAGCCATTATATGATTAGCCCATGTGGGAGCAGCGAATCTTGTTGAGACCTCAGATAATTTCTCGGGTAATACTCGGTCAAAGGCCATGGAGAAGAATCCTCTTACACCACCAACCCATATAGGTATCACGGTGTTCAGATACCATAGGAAGTAGGCTAATCCTATTGTAATAGCTATTATAGGGTTGGGAAACGCTACCGATGCAAAAAACGGGACTGAGGCGTCTGGCACAGGTTTACCACCTACTAGATCTCGAAGTATATACTTTTGCTCGGCCTCTAGACCCTTGAGATATGAATATGATGCCAGGAAATTGTAGTTGAAGATCCATGGAATTATTAGAGCATTCGCTAAATAAAGGATCATTACCAGTGAGAATCCTATAGCGTATCCTCTTAAATAGCTTCTAGAAGGATCTTTAACCTCGCTACCTACGAATGTAACTATCTCAAGACCTGTCCAAGCCCACAGTGTCCATAGAAGCATAGAGTATGTTCCAGCGAGAAGATCATTAGGTATTAATGGAGTAATACCTGCTGAGCTAGCCACTGTTTCATTTATTGCTGTCTGAAGAATCTTCTCTGAAACACCTGCTCCGTAAACTGCATCGAATCTACTCATACCATTATTAGCTCCAACAGTTAGGAGAGCTGCCAACACTATAACCGTCACGGTTAAAGGAATTAGAGTGAGTATTCTCATAACCCATTTAATAACTCTCATACCCACGTAGTTAATAGCCCAGATCACCACAACAAGGATCAATGCTATAATTAATTGATTATACGGATCTGTGAGAGCAGAAGCTATATCAATAAAACTCTTATTGCCCGTAGATAAACCCGCAACAACCAATGGTCCACTTAAAGCCTTTATACCAATGAATAATAAGAAACCTGAGGCTATAGCAGATCCTCCGCCAATAATAAAGTACCAGAAAGGTATGTATCCTAGAACAGGGTGAAGAGTTCTGGAGACAAACACGTATAAACTTCCTGACCTAGGGAATGAAGCCACTACAAGGGCGAAACCTATAACGAGTGGTAGGAACATTAACCCGGCTATGAAGAATGCCAAGGCTATATTACCACCGTAGCAACTGGGGTCGCCGAGGATCTTAACAGCGTAATAAGTCATTCCAGAAGCAGCTGGTGTGGCGAGAGCCCAGATAGCAATATCGAACCAGCCGAGTTCTCTAACTAAACCTGATGCTCTTCTAACAAATACAACTTCTTCGCCCATAAAATATCATCGTTAAAAAATTTCTAAAACCCCTTATATTATTTACCTATATTGTTCTCCGAATAATATGCTTTAATGAAATGTTGAGTTTTTAATAAATTTATGATATTATTATTTCAGCAGTTATTATAAGGGTATAAACTAGTTATTCGTGGATTAATTCTTTTTTAATTTCATTATTTTTAATACTTCTACACGCGATTTCTAATAGATCTTCTAAGTAGGTATTGATTAGGTATGCTAATGTATCCAGATCTGTTTCTCTGTGTCTAAGAGTTCTTATCAGTAATGTTCTTATCATATCAATTCTTGAGACCTCGTCGCTCCCCAACCATCTCAACCAGAACTCTTTCTTATATTCCTCTCCTCTAAGCATAGAGCTAATCCCAGAATCATTAATTGATTAAAATGTTAAATCTATGCTACTATAAATAATGACCGTAGTACTTATGAGTATAATCTCTTGAGGATCTATGTTGAATCTCTCTAATCATTTTTAGTTAAAGAATAAGGTATAGATATATCTATTAATAGGTAAAGTTTATAAGCTCCTAAACAATGTTTAGAGAGGCTTTGTGAATAGGTATCGTGAAAACGGTTTTATGAGATTAGATATTTCAAAAGGTCAAGTAGAACTTCTCAAAGAATTTAGGGAGGAGCATTATCTCTGGAACATAGATATACATCCCACACCGATTGAGAAGAGGACGTGGGGAGCTTCAACATTCTTTTGGATATGGGTCTCTATGGTGTTTATAATACCTAGCTGGACTCTTGCTAGTGTAGGAATCTTCTATGGCTTGGATCCATTAATGTCTGTGGCGATGGTGTTCTTAGGAAACTTGATTGTTCTGGTACCAATGATTATTCAGTCTCATGGGGGAGCTAGATATGGTATTGCTGAGCCTCAATTAACAAGGACTAGATGGGGTGTCTATGGAGCAAATATACCATCTATTCTCAGAGCAATCATAGGTGCTGGTTGGTGGGGTATTGAGACATATATTATTACTGAGGCCTCCGTGGGGATCTACACAATCGTTATGGGGAAAACAGAGATTCTTAGAGAATTAGTTCAGAAATATCCTCTTGACTACCCATTTATGTTCAGTAAAACCTTCCCAGAGATCTTCTGGACAACATTTGCTCTCGTAGTTCTGCTACAGATCATAGTTTTCTACTTCTCACCAGTGATTAAAGCTCAGCCACTACTAAAATGGTTAGCTAGATTAGGCGGACCAATAGTATTGGTAGGATACCTGTATACATGGATATATTTCATGGGTAAAGTTAATTGGAGCGTAGATGTATTCATACTCGCCTCAGAGAAATCAGCCGATACATTATCAATACTAGCGTTCTTAAACGCTAACATAGCTTTCTGGGCAACTATGGCGCTTACAATGCCTGACTACACTAGATTCGCCAAGAGCCAGTGGGCTCAAGCAATAGGTCAGGTACCAATGCCATTTCTCATGGGTGGTTTAGCAATGATCGCTGTTATGACAACAGCCGCTTCAGAAATACTTTATGGAGCACCTATATGGGACCCGATTATACTAGTCTCGCTATATATGAGTACTCCAGGGAGCGTATCTGTACTGCTAGTATTCATATTATCAACATTCTTAGTAAACGTATTCGCTAATGCAGTGGGTCCAGCATATGATATAGCTAATGTCTTCCCCAAAAAATTATCGTGGTTCAAAGGATCCTTGATTGTTGTAGCGATCTCAATATTACTTGGGGCATGGACATATTATGGAAATGCATATAGTTATCTCTTCGGATGGTTACTAACCTACGGAGGCTTACTAGGTAGTGTGGAGGGTATAATAATATTCGATTATGTAATTATAAGAAGATTCAAGCTGGATCTACCAGATATATATATGAGTAACGGGATCTATAGATATTGGAGAGGTATTAACCCAGCAGCTCTAATAACATTCATCGTAATATCCTTGCTAATATATGTCCCAGAACCATATAACCCGTGGCAAAGTATTATATTCCCTAATGCATGGATCTTCTCATTCATAGCCTCAGGAGTAATATATGTGCCACTAATGGTTCTCTGGGTTATACCGAAGTATCAGAATAGATTAAAAGGCTCTTTACTAAAAGGATATGTATCAAATGAAGTAAGAGAGATATTCGCTAAATAATTCTTTTTTATAACATAACGAATCATTATATTACTTCTCTGAAAAAATTTATAATTCCTCCATAATTCTATTGAAAAAGAGGTTGTTTAATATGATAATGAGTGTAAGAAGTAGAGATGTTTTTAGAAGATTCCTCGGAGAAAAATGTTTAGAGAGAGGAGGGTCAGGTGCTTATAATAGGTATAGGAGAGTATTTATTGAGACACCTGCCACCATAGCTAATTTTGGTCCTGGATTCGATGTGTTGGCCGTCGCTCTAGAGGGTCCGCGGGATGTTTTAGAGATCGAGTTTTTGGGTGAGGGAAATAAAATATTTTTCTCTAGCGAAGGAATTGATGTGCCTAAAGATGATAATATTGTGTATATATTAGCTAAGGCCTTTCACGAAGTATGTGGAGGAGGATCTCTCAAATTAAAATTAGTTAAGAATATACCTATCTCAAGAGGTTTAGGAAGCTCTGGAGCGTCCTCAGTTGCTACGATACTAGGTCTATCCAAGATATATGATCTGGATCTAACGCCTGAGGAAATAATATCTTTAGCTGGTTATGGTGAAGGTATTATCGCTGGAGAACCTCATTACGACAATGTATCAGCATCTTTACTCGGAGGCTTAGTAATAATTGATCATGAGAATAAGAGAGTTTATAGAGTTGATATACCCAATAACCTATGGGTAGGTATTGTTATACCAAATATACCTGTTCCAGAAAATAAGACTTTGTACGCAAGATCTATACTTCCAACCTCCTTAAGTAGAAGAGAAGTTGTTTCTCAAATATCTCTCGTCGCTAAAATATTACTAGCAATACATAAATCAGATCCTAAGCTTCTAGGCGAGGCAGTGTCTAGAGATTATTTATCTGAGCCTCACAGAAGTTCTCTTATCCCTATGTATAAAGAGATTAAGGAATTAGCTCTTAGAGAAGGTGCCTACGGCTTCAATATATCAGGTGCAGGTCCCTCAATGTTTTTGTTAACAGAGGATCAGGGCTCGGCGATAAGAATAGTTCTTAAGATAATTGATTATCTACGTGTTAGAGGCTATGAGAGCTCATACTATGTATCTAAGATATCAAATAAAGGAAGTATTGTAGAGGTGATTTAATGTGAGAGATGAGACAATTCTTATTCATGGACACGAGTATTTCGATGAGAGATACGGGGTCTTTATTCCACCAATATATCTTTCTGCTATATATGAACAGAGGATCTCTGCGAAATTAACAGATAGAGCAACTGAGCTTAAGTACTCGAGAGAAGAGAATATAAACACTCGATTACTAGAGAAGATACTTGCTAAATTAGAGAGAGGGGTTGACGCACTTGTTTTCAACAGTGGTATGGCTGCTATATCAACTCTTTTAATGAAATTAGTGGATAAGGATACAAAGATTCTTCTTCTCCAAGAGATGTATGGGACATCGATAACTGTGACTGAGATCCTCGAGAGAAAACTTGGTGTGAAGAAGATCTTGATTTACCCAGACACTAATCAATTAATTGAGGCAATAACAATTGAGAAACCCAACATAGTATTTGTGGAGACGATGACTAATCCCACTCTGAAAATAATTGATTTAGAGGTTGTGGGTAAGGTATGTAAAGAGTATGGTTGTAGAGTGGTGGTGGATAACACATTCGCTTCACCAATACTCGTTAATCCAATTAATTATGGTGCAGATTATGTGGTTCATAGTCTCACCAAATATATTGCTGGGCATAACGATGTTGTTGGAGGAGCCGTAGTATTCAACTCAATTGAGGATGTTATCGAGACTTGGGAGTGGAGGAGAATTCTCGGAACAATACTAAGTTCCTTCGACGCATATATGAGTATGAGAGGAGTTAAGACACTCAAGATAAGATTTATGAAATCATCTGAGTCAGCGATGGCTATAGCTGAGTATCTCCATGATCATCCTAAGATAGAGAAGGTTTACTACCCAGGTCTCTCCGATAGTCCCTATAGAAAAATTGCTGAGAAATTATTTAAGGAGCGAGTATTTGGGGGAGTAGTATCATTTGTTGTTAGAGGAGGCAGAGAATCTGTTTCTAAGATACTCAATAAACTAAGAATCATTAAACCATCACCAAGTCTAGGAGGCACAGAATCTCTATTAACCTACCCCGTCGCGAGCGTTTCCAGAAATATTCCTCCAGAGATCCGTAAGAAGATCGGTGTGGTGGAGGGATTACTTAGATTATCTGTTGGTTTAGAAGATGTTAATGATCTTATTGAGGACCTGGATCAGGTCTTAAGAGAGATTTAGTTTCATATTAAATATTTTCTCATCTAAACACGACTTTAGAGAAACGATGTTTTTCTCATAATCAATTAATATGAAATGATCATAGTTAAGAGATGCCGAGATCTTCAATAGATCATCTATATAAATCCCTGGACTACCCCACACACCGTGATAAACAATTAATTTATTAATTAAGCTTCCATATATGTGCGTCTGAGACAAGTTTTTTAGAAACTTTGGATGAGCCTCTATGAATACCACGATTCTCTTAGCTATATTGTTATTTAGATGCGTGGCATAGTTTTTGTGTGGACTGTTTATGATTAAGAGATCATTGATCCAATAATTTCTCCATAGGATCTTTAGATTATATTCTCTTTCAAGGATCCTGTACACAGCAACATCATCATATGATGAGGGTATAATAACGCAATTGCCTCTGCATAAATTATCTATGTATCTAAAAAAATATTTCTTGAAAAGAAGATTCTTTGAGTGAGGCCCTAGTAATATCCTTAGATTAGATATTTCTGATAATTCATTGATAGAGCCGCATTTCTCTAATTTATATATTGATATCCTCATATCATAATCACATTCGAACTCTCGCGTCAGGCCATTGCTCCCTGATTCTTCTCGATATATACTCAAATAATCTCTCTATTTTCCTGACATTAATCACCGATAATATTATCTCAAAAACAGATTTGCCGCTCACCACACCTCTATAAGTTAACCTTGGATCATCTACAAGCTCTGGTCTAATCTCATCTAGTATATTAGCGAGATACTTAGATACCGAGACCTCCTCAACCTCCGATGGAAATTCTGCTACAACTCTGAATACAACACCGTATGGAGTTGTTCTATTAGTAACGATCTCCCTGACTAAAACAACATTTGGAACATGTATTCTCACACGATCAATAGTCTCGATAACTACACCTAGAGTATCTATCTTCACCACTCTCCCACTCTTATCTCCAATCTCGATCCAATCACCTAGTTTGAAGGGTTTCACAGCTCTTATATATAGCTCAGAGCCCCAGTTCCTCAAAACATCACTTAGAGAAACTATAACTCCTAAACCGATTAATAAGAGAAGTATTGAGAAAGTGAATGGCTCGGGTGAGAGAACAGCTATTGCTATCAAGATCCCTATTGAGTAAATAACATATCTACCTATATCTGAGAATCTTTTTCTCAGATCTTCTTCAATCCTAATTAAAAAACGATCTATTAAAACACCAAAGTATCTCCCAATAAAATAAAATATTAATAGAATAATCGAGGCACTAAGCACCTTATAAACCATACTTAGCAGAGTCTGAGGTGAGAAGATATTTGAGAGAATAGAAGATACCGAGCTTTCATTACCACTCAAGAGTATCATAGCGTCCCCAATTACCAAAACAACCCCTATACTAAATATACAGATTAAGATATATTTCACTGATCTCCCCCCTCTCCAAAGAGCGAAACTTTCAGTTGTAAACACAGAAGTCAAATATTATTTGTTGTAGAGACATAGATTAAAAATTAAAACTGAAAACCTCGCCCTTCAGGGCGGGGATGGTTTTTATACTGAGAAGATCACTGATTTCTTCTCAAAGTATATCTCTCGATCCCTATAGAGATCATCGTTAAACCATATACTATTAGAGTTATAACTACTCCAGCAGGTATAAAAGTCCACCAAGCACCACTTGCCAAGGCTCCTGCTCTCCTACTATAAAAAAGAATTGTTCCAAGACTAATACTTGTTGGATCTCCTAATCCCAAAAAACTCAACCAAG
>CAZFDB010000024.1:0-7780 GCA_964517475.1 uncultured Desulfurococcaceae archaeon
ACTCCAACCGAGTATAGTTTTTCGCCATGGATTCTATGAGTATTCTTGATAGTTCTCTTAATATCATCCCATATTCTAAGAAGATCCCAGTAGAGATTTTCACCGATCTTAATAATCTGATTACTCCATCTAGTGGTATCCACGAATCTTATCTTTTTATCATACTCATATAATTCTCCTACAACAGCTCTATAACTACTAGCACCAAGATCAAATGCTAGTATAATCATCTAGATCTTCCCAAAAACAAATTTCTTTACAAAACTTAGTATCTTGACTTGATCACCTGATTCTCTTATTTTCTCAAACTCTTCTCTGACCCTGTACAATGCAAGTACTCTTCTCATAATATTTGCGAAGAATTCTTTTGATAATTTTAATGCCTCCACAGGATCCATTCTATAAGGGAATTGATCCAGTACATAAGCATCTCTATAACCAGTGTCTATTGTTGCGTACAAGAAATCTATGAGTTGCCAAAGATCCCCTGTACCAATTATCCGATCCTCATCATTACTATGATACTTAGACGTGTTTAGATGAATAGAGATCAGTGGAATGTTCATGAGATGAGCTAGATAAACAGAGTATGCGGGTTCAACAGCATACATTAATTCATGACCATAATCAATAACTATTCCAAAAACCTCTTTACCCAATGAATCATTGATTTTCTTAGCGATTAATATAGAGGTTTGTGAGGTGGGTATAATCATATTACCCTCCTTAGGCTCCTTAGGCTTAGCCTCAATACCCACACGAATCCTCTTACTATGAGCCTTATCACCAATTTCTATAAGTGACTCTATTAACATAGATATTCTACGCCCATAATTAATCTCAAGACTATAATCCCAACCATCTTGACCAGGCCATATAGATACTACATCAACACCTAATCTCTGAGCAATATCCAGGGCCTCTAAATGGTTCTCAAGAGCTCTTCTCCTGATAAAAGGATCAGGATTAGTTAGTGATCCAAGCTTCATCTGAGGAACACCGGATACGTCAACACCTAACGCCATAGGAACAAGATTATTATTCTCAGCAAATCTCTTAACATAATCAACCAAACCCCAATCAATAGATAGATCAGGTCTCAGAAACTCTCCAAGCACAGGAACAAAATATCTCACACCAGCTCTCCTGATCCTATCAAGTCTACTAATAATATCAGAAGCCAAACCAGGATTATAACCCCTCGACATAAACCTATCACTAAAATCACCAACAACCCACGTACCACAACCAAATCTAATATCAAAAACATCGAGGAAACGATCTATCTCCCCACCCTCTAAATAACCACTGAAACTATCTAATTCATACAGAAGACTAGTTTTAACCAAAAACATCGCCTCACATATACATAACACATAGAATAATTATTACATCACTTAATTAACAATTTGATAAAAAAGAGATCCAGTTTATTTATTCCTCAGTCAACTATTTAATGAATCATTATCCACGCATTATTCCATAAGATATAATTGGTTATTATTGTCTCTTTAAGCGTAGTAGTATTAATCCAGCAACTAGCATTAAAACTATGGCCACGGCAAGTACCGGTATGTAGTAGTCAATACCCTCAATTACCTGCGTAGTTGCCGGGCTTGTTAGATGCTCAGTGCTCGGGATTGTGATTTGCGTAGTAGTTGTGTGCATAGTCCAAGTCGTTGGCGGTGGCTGGGTTGTTGTTGTGGGAGGTGGCTGATACGGGCTTACAATCGGTTTGGCTAGTGGGTATTTATCAAGGATCTCTAGATCTAATGTAGTTACTATGTGATAAGGTGAATCAGTTATTCCATCTCCATCGTTATCCGGCGCCTTGTTATAAGACCAGTAGTTTCCAAGTTTGTGCGTCGCATTCTCAAGGAACCAATAGTTTTTACCTGATTCATCCGCCGCCTCATAGTTGTAACAATACCAGAATGTATTCCCATACACCAAATTGCCGCCTGTGTACTTCGAGAAGTAAACTCCTACGGATCCAGTCATGTTCACAAGATTGAATATTATCATGTTATTATATGCTCCATTACCGTGCACCCCCCTGCCACCCGTTAGCGTGTTATTGGCTATTAGATTGCTATTTCCATTGAGATCTATTGCGTGTCCAGTAGCCGAGATTTTGTTTCCGACTACTATGTTGTTGTGTGAAGCAATGTATATGCCGGTTCCAGATACATTAATAGTGTTGTTTTCTATGGTCATTCCTCCCCCTCTTAGGAATATTCCTGTCCCTCCACTGATCGAATTGTTGCTCACGACGTGGTATTTTCCATCTAGGAATATCCCGGTTGATTTGCCGGTAATAGCATTGTTTTTAATTAGGTATCCCTTAGATCCCCAGGATGTAGATACTCCTGTATCTCCTATTATAGTGTTGAATTCAAGGTCTAATCCATGTCCCCCCACTATGGCCACTTCTCTATTGGATACTACTTTGCTGTAGAATACGCCGAGATCTTCGGAGACTCCGAATATACCTGTGCGTTCAGCATTTATCCTACTATACTCTATGACGGTGCCTGACACCGAGTGAGCGGCGTCTCCGATCTGTACTCCGTACTTGTAGCTTTCAATTACTAAGCCGCTTAGAACTGTGTTATTCCCCGTAGTTTTCAAAGCAACGGAGGAACCAGATGATTCATCTAGTACTATCCTCATTGTTCCAATCCTCACATTGTTGACATTGATCCCGACAGAGCCTTTTATAACAACTGTTTGATTACTCTCACCGAGGATCACTAAGCTCTTAGATACCGTGAACCCATTGTAGACCCCGGCTCTCACAGTTATTATATCTCCTGGTGATGCGTGATTTATAGCATCTTGGATACTACTATAATCATCTGGAACACGTATAGTAGATCCCCTTACTAATAACACACTTTGATGCGTTAGGAAAATCGTGCTCAATAAAAGTATTAATACTAGGAATCCTATTGTTTTTAATTTATTCATTAATATTACCTTGAACAAATATTATTTCGGTAAACTAGTATATATATTCATATTCTTCTGTGAGAATAACGAAGAAATCATATCCCAGCCACAAAGCCCCAACATGACTCTTTGTAACTGAAACTATTATTCATAGCGAATATCGGTAATTATTTGTAAATATATTTACTCTCTACTTTCCAACATCTATTTTTACCTTTTCTGGATCCGCTTTGAATAATAATTCTGTGACTTCTACGTGTTCGTGAAACCTCTTTTCACGCCTCGCCCCGAAACCTCGTGGAGTACTACCTCCTCTTCGAGTTTCTCTAATATACATGTAGCTGTCCCTGATCTCACTTCTAATGTTTTCTCATCTGCTTTGGCTAGATCCATGTAAACCTCTGTGTTGCTTCCTCTATTCCTGATAACGTGGAGCAGTCTTAGATAGCCTTGTAGTGCCACATGGACTTAAACATGTCTTCCACGCATAATAGCTCTTCTCTAATCTCTCATAGCTGGTGATACTTCCTCCTCAATGTACTCACTTAGACAAGAAACCCGGATCCCTTATATAACTAGTATATCTAGGTACTAACCACGTTGGATCACCGACAACATAGTTAATGAGGTGTAGAAATACCAGTGGTGTTAAACACCTCTTTATCACGGGCACCAATATAGAGTCGATACCGCGGTTCTACAGTTCTAAAAGCTTTGTGTATAGCTCTCTAACTATCTTAAGCTCCTAATAGATAACCTATATTTAGTTGTAAGATCTCTGATCTCTAGTCCTTGATCTATAATCTCTCTCAAATCATCTAGAAACCCGTATAGGACCATATAACCCCTCTACAAATCCAGTAAGTACGGACCCGACCTTGTTAAATACTATTATAGAGAGGTTTTATTATTACTTTACTATCTCTATCATCAAATCGGGTATACTAATTATCTTTCTTACAGGGTTTTAAACCTAGTAGATCCGTATTATAAATATATTGAAGATCATAACACTTTATATAGGTCTAGTTTTCATGAGTAGCTTAGTAAACATTAGACCTATAAGATATGAGGATATAGAGAGAATATGTGAAATAATGACCTCGATAGAGCCCTATACAATATTGGGATACACTAAGGATCAATGCTACGAGGTGATACTAGCATCTGTCGAAGAAGGTTGGGGCGCAGTAGCAGAAATAAATAGGGATATAGCGGGATTTATAGTATTTAGAGTATTTGATGGATTTCCTCTAGGAGGTTATATAAGAGCAATTGGTGTAGATCCTAGATACAGATCTATGGGTATAGGTTCTTCATTACTAAACTATGCAGAGAATATAATATTTAAATATAGAAAGAACGTATTTTTACTTGTCTCCTCATTTAACTCAGGAGCGATTGAATTTTATAAGAAGAGAGGATATCAAGTAGTAGGTGTTATTAGAGATGCAATAATAAAAGGAGCCGATGAAATAATCATGAGGAAGACATTATCGGAGAGCTAAAACTTTTGGATCTCATATTACATATTATGTAGTTGTTGTCTTCTTATATTATGTGGAGGATAGGGATCGAAGATCTATTTGATATCTAACTTTATGTATTATCATAAGTTAATAAGTTACAGGGGTTATAAACTAATACATATTATGTATTATTACGTAATGCTCTATTTATATGATAAAATGTAACATAGATAGAGGGGTAGGTTATAGTGTATATTCGATATTTATACGTAGATGTTTCTATAATATTAGTAATAATGTTAATAGTTGCTAATATTCAGTGGCTATATGTAACAGAGGCCCAGGCTCAAAGTGGAGCTCTTATTTTCTGTATACCATCTCCTGGAAAAGTCCTGGATTTTAATCCTTATTTCTATATAGCATCTCCACCACTGACCCATGGAACTATACTTAAATTTGTGTATGAGACGCTTGCAGAAGAGACTTCAAATGGAAGTCTAGAGCCTCTGCTAGCTATTAATTGGACAATATCGCCTGATGGCAAGGAGATTGTTCTTAGGCTTAGAGAAAATGTATTCTGGCATGATGGGTATCCATTCACGTCTGCAGATGTAGCTTTTGTGCTAAATACTATAAAAAGATTTCCTCATGGAGACGTTTATTCAATAGGTGGGTATGTCTCAGCTATAGAGACACCAGACAACTATACCGTTAAGATAAGGCTTTCACAGCCTTTTAGCAGATTTTTATATTACCTATTAACAGGATATAGAATATTCCCCGAACATATTTTTAAGGATAAGGATATGTCAAATACCACAGTTACAGATATGAGAATGCTGGTTGGGACAGGCCCGTTTAAGATATCTGAAATAGATCTAGCGGCACAGATAATGAGACTAGTGGCGTTCGATAGATATTGGGGAGAAAGACCTGGTATCGGCGAGATAGTTATAAGGGTAGTAGATGAATCGGCACCTCTTCCGGCTATGCTGACAACAGGTCAGTGTTCTATAGCAATGATAACTAATCCAGCTCTTGTAGCTCCTTTATCAACAAATCCTGATATAAGAATTGCAACAGCAAAGGGATGGCCTTACCAGGGTTCTTATTATACACCTGCTGGCTTAATAGTTTTAAATACAGCGGTAGACCCATTAAATATAACTGCCTTTAGACAAGCACTAGCTTATGCCGTGGATAAGGGGAGAATCATCCAGCTAGCCCTCCAAGGTTTTGGAGAGATCGCATCCTCAGGCCAACTACCTATATCTTCTCGATGGAGACCAGGAGATCTCGATGAGTTAACCTTTAATATAACGAAGGCGAAAGAGATATTGACTAGCCTCGGCTTTACCTTAGGATCTGATGGGATCTTAAGATATCCTAATGGATCTCCTGTTAGGATCAAGATAATACATACGGGAGGTCTGGCAAGCAATATTGCTCCTATTATTATACAGAATTGGAGAAGTATAGGTATAGATGCTTATGAGGAGACTCTTACAAGACTAGCGTATGTTAATTCATTATCGTTAGGTTATTACCAGGCAGCTATATTACTTACTAACAGGCCTCTTGACGTTGATTTCATATTAACTGTATTCATGGATAGGAAAGACACGCCAACACCAATTGGAGAACCAACACAGTATTGGGGATGGACTAGATATGTTAATCCAGATTTTAAGTCAGCAATAATGAAAGCTAGACAGTCTGTATCTGAAGAGGAGGCTTTTAAATACTATGCGGAGGCGCAGAGGATCGCGGCAAGGGATCAATGGGTTATACCTATATATTATGCAAAGGCTATATGGGCTTTTAATATAAAGAGCTTCTCAGGTTGGGATCCTCTGTATGAAGGAGAGGGATTCCCAACTCATAGATCTATGTTGAGTATAAAACCATATACACAAGTTCAGCCCCAGACCCAGACTGTGTATATCGAAAGAGAAGCCACACTAACACAGAGAGAAATCATTACGCAAGAAATAACAACTGGAGCAATGCCTCAGCAGATTGTGCCGGAATCTATTATTATAGTTAGCGTAGTTTTAGCTATATTGGTAGTATTACTGGTTGCTGCCATATTTCTTAGAAGGAAATATAAGTGAAAATCATACGTAGGAATATATGTAGATATAGAGGTTCTTTTTTGAAAACCCGCTATCTTTTAAGAAAGGTAGGTCAAGCACTATTGACATATTTGATTATTAACATGCTAGTTTTTATTCTACCTAGAATTATGCCGGGTAATTATGTTGATTATATTGCATCCACGCGGTATCTTCCACAAGAAGCTGTTAGAGAACTATATGCCAAGTTTGGTTTAGATGAGCCTTTATATGTACAGTTTATAAAGTTTGTTATGAATGTTATGATAACCACCTCACCTGATTTTGGATATTCGTATTACTTCTATCCATTAAGAGCGATCGATGTTGTTTTTATATATCTCCCATGGACAATTCTACTACTAAGTGTTGCGACGATAACGACTTTCTTGCTAGGTGTTTTTCTGGGTTTAATAGCATCTTATTATAAAGAAACAGTTATAGATAGGATCATAACTGGCTTCGCTATATTCACTATGTCAACTCCGTATTTTGTAGTGTCTTTATTGATTTTATTAATATTTGCCGTATATTTAAAAATTCTTCCAGCTGGAGGCGCATATACACCGACTCTCCAGCCTGGCTCTATATCGTTTATTCTAGATGTGATGAAACACATGATATTGCCAATTATAGCGATCTCGATTGGTACCTCAGGTATTTTCATTATTATGACTAGAGAGATAATTATATCTAATATGCTTGAGAGTTTCTTTACCACAGCCTATGCTATTGGTATTGGTAAGGTTAAGATCCTTATAGAGTATGCACTTAAACCAGGGATACTTCCTCTAATAACACTGGTTGGGATAAGGTTCGGAACTATGTTGAGCGGTGCTCTATTAACAGAGATCATATTTAGCTATCCAGGTCTTGGCTACATCTTATACCAAGCTATACTATCTAAGGATTTTCCGGTTTTGCAGTCCTTGTTCTATATAATGAGTATCATGATCATTATTGTAAGCTTGATCCTTGATGTCATATATACCTTTCTAGACCCGAGGATAAGAAGGGGTTAGTAGATATGAAAGGCATATCTAAGCTGATCATAGTCCTTATAATATTGGCTGTTCTTGTTATAATAAGTTTTACATATACTCCGTATGATCCTCTTCAATCTAGTGGGAAACCTTATCAACAACCAACGTGGGATCATATTCTTGGAACAGATGGTCTTGGGAGAGATATTTTATCACAGATGATCGTGGGATCAAAGACTACGGTATTTATAGCACTATTATC
>CAZFDB010000024.1:7790-9305 GCA_964517475.1 uncultured Desulfurococcaceae archaeon
TTATCCTCTCTAATAGCCCTCTCCACCGGTTTGATTATAGGTTTAATATCAGCTATAAGAGGTATCATCTCGGATATGATATCTTCTATCATTGATTCATTTATTGTTATACCACCTCTCCTGATCATGATCTTGGTCTCAAGCATTCTTGGCCCAAGCATAATTTCTGAGATAATAGCTATTGGATTCTCATACTGGCCTCAAGTGGCAAAGACCGTTAGAGCAGAGACTCTTTCTGTCCTTGAAAGACCTTACGTTGAAGCGTCAAGATCTATTGGGGGAGAATATTTATGGATACTCAAAAAACATGTATTACCTAACATCTCTCATGTCGTTCTTGCAAATTTCTCATATACAATGGCTATGGCCTTTGTGGGTGAAGCTATAATTAGTTTCTTGGGATTAGGAGATCAGAGATATTTTAGTTGGGGGCTTATATTCTACTACGCATTCATACAAGGAGCCATATATTATGGTTTATGGGTATGGATACTGGCTCCAGCTGTAATAATATCTCTCATTTCTTATATGCTCTTAGAGGCTAGTAGGAGCATTATATCAAGATAAGAGTCATGCTTAAGATTGCACAATAGTTAGGGATCTGATATTTAGAATAATCCCAAATCTGTAGTCAGATAATTATTTCTCCCATTAATACTTATTTTGATGCCCTTATTGCTCTTGGGGTTATATGTAGTAATAACAGAGTTAATTTATGCCAGCGAGCTGGAATACCCCGTTTATGCCCACAACTAGATACCATGATTTAACTAGTAGATCTAGTAAGAGATTAGAGTTCAACTAAATGTATTCCTGAAAATCAATTAGAGGATCTCTTGGAGCTCAACCACGGGGTTTGCGAAAACATATATTACTCTTCAACACCTTTACCGGACACCATGTTTAGGGCTATCTCTAGGTTTTCCTTATCAACATTCGAGTTTAATATTTCCACGATCTCTTTGAATTCGGGAAGCCGCGCTATTTCCTTTAGTGCTACTTTCTGATTAGCATACTCCTTACTTGGAGCCTTCTCATGGAGTCTCTTGGAGAGAGATACAATCTTCTCCCTTATCTCACCATTTACATTATTCCAGGATAAGCCGGCAATGTGTAGTGCAAGTAGAGGTCTAGCATATTGAGTTCTAATAAACGACCTTTTAGCTTCAATTACTTTGAATGCGAGGTAATTTAAGATAGCAACATAGTAATATGCTATGGATTCATCTCTACACTCAACATAGCCAACTTCATCTTTAATAATAAAGTTATCAGCTATAGGTTTAAAAATAGAGGCTGTAAAGGCTCTAACCCGTCTATATACAACATAGTGTTTATTCGTATCTAGAGTTGTAATCACGCCGGGTTGCTGTACCTCGCTAATTAGTTTCTCTATTTTCCTGCGATCTTCTGTTAAGACACTGCGCTCATTAAGCCTTAACGCTTCTCTAAGGAACTCTCTAAGAAAGCTCCCACCACGCTGTGAGAGTATTATGTCGAGATACCTCGTGATCT